>NZ_CP047130.1:1221497-1526871 GCF_009832865.1 Colwellia sp. 20A7
CAATCAAATTGTCTTGCCTATCTGACAACAGCGCCTCATCACTCACTGTACCTGGCGTTATAATCCTTACTACTTTACGTTCTACTGGGCCTTTACTTGTTGCTGGATCGCCAATTTGCTCACATATGGCAACAGATTCACCAAGTTGAACTAATTTAGCTAAATAATTCTCTACCGCATGATAAGGGACACCTGCCATTGGGATAGCATTTCCTCCTGTTTTACCTCGTGCTGTTAATGATATATCTAATAAGTCAGCTGCTTTTTTTGCATCATCAAAAAATAATTCGTAGAAATCACCCATACGATAAAAAATTAGAATATTAGGAAATTCTGCTTTTATCGTTAGGTATTGACGCATCATAGGGGTGTGTGAAGAAAGGTCTTGCGTTGTTGTGGTCATTTAAATGCTGCAACTCATAGAATAAATAAGGTTGGTGAAAAGGGATTATGCCATATTTAACGAATAAAATTATTAATTATTTTTATAAAATAAATAGGTTTAGCTTAGTTCTAAAACTACTGTGAAAATAGCATGAAATCAAATTAGTAACTTTTTCAAGGTAAAAAGATAAAAGTTATTGATGTTGTTTTTACTATTTAATATCAATACTTTAAAAGTATAGGTTTTTTTATAATTTAATTTAAATAAAATAAATTATAAAAAAACTTGATACTGTACGACCATACAGTATACTTACATTATCAAAACGACGTACCAGACGTTATTAGCGGAGTAAATTATGAAAGACGATAAAGAAAAAGCATTAGCAGCAGCCTTAGGCCAAATCGAAAGACAATTTGGTAAAGGTTCAATAATGAAGCTTGGCGACAATACTACAATGGATGTAGAAACTATTTCAACTGGTTCGTTAGGTCTAGATATTGCCTTAGGTGCTGGTGGTTTACCTATGGGAAGAGTTGTTGAAGTTTATGGTCCTGAATCAAGTGGTAAAACAACATTAACCCTAGAAGTTATTGCTGAAGCGCAACGTAATAATAAAGTTTGTGCTTTTATTGATGCTGAGCATGCACTTGACCCTATTTATGCTGAAAAGTTAGGCGTTAACATTAACGAATTGCTAATTTCACAACCAGATACTGGTGAGCAAGCCCTTGAAATTGTTGATATGTTAACTCGCTCTGGCGCTATCGACGTTATTGTAGTTGACTCGGTAGCTGCACTTACACCTAAAGCTGAAATTGAAGGTGATATGGGTGACTCTCATATGGGGCTACAAGCGCGTATGTTATCCCAAGCTATGCGTAAGTTAACGGGTAATTTGAAAAAATCTAATACTATGCTTATTTTCATTAACCAAATACGTATGAAAATTGGTGTAATGTTCGGATCTCCTGAAACGACAACCGGTGGTAATGCACTTAAGTTTTATGCCTCAGTTCGATTAGATATACGTCGTATTGGTGCGGTTAAAAATGGTGATGAAATTATTGGTAATGAAACACGTGTTAAAGTGGTTAAAAATAAAATAGCACCGCCTTTTAAACAAGCTGAATTCCAAATTCTTTATGGTCTGGGTATTAACAACCTAGGTGAATTAATTGACTTAGGCGTGAAAAATGGATTTGTTGAAAAAGCCGGCGCTTGGTATAGCTGTAATGGCGAACGTATCGGACAAGGTAAAGCAAATGCTGCTAAATACCTTGAAGAAAATCCAGAAATGGCAAAAGATGTTGATGCCAAATTAAGAGATTTGTTGTTAAATAAAAATATTGATCCAAAGAAAGCTGAACCTGAAGTATTAGATATAACAGAAGAGTAATAGTATTCTGTAAATTCAATCAACTTTGAGTGAGTTCTTCTATATAAAACCTCTGCTACTTTAGCTGAGGTTTTTTTTTATCTGAAATCTAATAAAAAACATCACATAGGCTTTAAATCTATTTAGCCATCTAAACGTTTAGATGTTGACATATCTAGCAATCTAAGTAGTATTGTAATTATAGTTTTTTCTATGCTTTATTTGCTTTTCTTCGTAATAGGTGCGTTATGCCAATTAAAATTCCAGATCAATTACCTGCATTATCAGTGTTAGATAAAGAAAATATTTTTGTTATGTCTGAGCATAGGGCCATTTCTCAAGAAATACGCCCAATGCAAGTCGCTATTTTGAATTTAATGCCGAATAAAATTGAAACAGAAGTACAAATACTGCGCATGCTGTCGAATACTCCATTACAAATCAATATAGAGTTTATTCGTATCAATGCTAATGTATCTAAAAATACGCCAACAGAGCATTTAGATACTTTTTATCATTTATTTGATGATATTAAACACAAGCAATATGATGGTTTAATTATTACCGGAGCCCCGTTAGCTTTACTTGATTATTCACAAGTTACCTTTTGGGATAAAATATGTGAAGTCTTTGACTGGGCTGAAAAAAATGTTACTTCAACAATGTTTTCTTGCTGGGCTGCACATGCTGCGCTTTATCATTATTATGGTTTAAATCGTCACTTAAGAAAAAATAAATTATCGGGAATATTTAATCACAAAGCGCTTGATGAAAAAGAGCCTTTAACCCGTGGTTTTGATGAGAACTTTAATGTACCGCATTCTCGTTATGGCTACATTGATAAATCAGATTATGAAAGTATTTCACAAATAAAAGTACTAGCTGAATCTGAAGAGGGAGGCGTTTATTTAGCAGCCAGTAAAAATAAGCAACAAGTTTATTTAACAGGTCATCCTGAATATGATACCTCTACCTTACATGAAGAGTTTTTACGTGATAGCTCAAATGATAGTGGCACAGCGATACCTAAAAACTATTATAAAGACGATAACAAAAACAATTCACCGGTTGGTTCTTGGCGAAGCCATGGTAGTCTATTATTTACTAATTGGCTGAATTATTATGTTTATCAGATTACACCATATAAATTGGATGCTTCTAATATTAAAGCGATCCATCCAGATACAGTCATTTAAGTTTTGTAAATATATTCATTTGATTTAAAGATTTACCCATAGGAAACTGATACACCATGAAAAAACATCCTTCATTCGCTTTATTCGAACAGCAATTGGCTAAAAATATTCTTATTCTTGATGGTGCTATGGGAACAATGATCCAAGCCTATAAGTTTGAAGAGCAAGATTTTAGAGCAGATCGCTTTGCTGATTGGCATACGGATGTTAAAGGCAATAACGATATGTTAGTGCTTACTCAGCCTGACATTATTAAAGCCATTCACCTTGAATACCTTGAAGCCGGTGCTGATATTCTTGAAACGAATACATTTAATGCTACTACGATTGCAATGGCTGATTACGACATGCAAGAGTACAGTGCTGAAATTAACCGTGTTGCCGCACAAATAGCACGTGCAGCCGCTGACGAATATACGAAGAAGAATCCAGAACGTCCACGTTTTGTTGCCGGAGTTTTAGGGCCAACGAACCGTACTTGTTCAATTTCTCCGGACGTAAATGATCCCGCTTTTCGTAACGTTAGCTTTGACGAGCTAAAAGATGCCTATATTGAATCAACACACGCGTTGATTGAAGGCGGCAGTGATATCATTTTAATCGAAACTATTTTCGATACGCTTAACGCTAAAGCGGCTATTTTTGCCGTGGAAACTGTATTCGACGAACTTGGTGAGCGTTTACCTGTCATGATTTCAGGTACTATTACCGATGCATCAGGCCGTACATTATCGGGCCAAACGACCGAAGCTTTTTACAACTCACTTCGTCACGCTAAACCTGTTTCATTTGGCCTTAACTGTGCATTAGGCCCGGTTGAATTACGTCAATATGTGGCGGAGTTAAGCCGTATTTGTGACGTTGCAGTTTCTGCGCATCCTAATGCGGGATTACCTAATGCCTTCGGTGAATATGACTTCACTGTTGAAGACATGAATACTCATGTAGAAGAATGGGCTTCATCAGGTTTTTTAAACATTATTGGTGGCTGTTGTGGCACCACGCCTGAACACATTAGAGGCATGGCAGACTCTGTTGCTAATATCACGCCGCGTAAGGTTGAAGCTCGTCCTATTGCCTGTCGTTTATCGGGCTTAGAAGCATTAACTATTGATAAAGATAGCTTGTTTGTTAACGTTGGTGAGCGTACTAACGTTACTGGCTCAGCTATGTTTAAGCGTTTAATTGTTGAAGAAGATTACGATAAAGCTATTTCTGTTGCTTTACAACAAGTTGAAAACGGCGCGCAAATTATTGATATCAACATGGATGAAGGCATGTTGGACTCGAAAACTGCAATGGTGCGTTTTTTAAACCTAATTGCTGGCGAACCTGATATTGCCAAAGTGCCAATCATGATTGACTCCTCTAAATGGGACATTATTGAAGCGGGTCTTAAGTGTATTCAAGGTAAAGGTATTGTTAACTCTATTAGCTTAAAAGAAGGCGAAGAAAACTTCCGTCATCAAGCCGAATTACTACGTCGATATGGTGCTGCCGTTATTGTCATGGCCTTTGATGAAGAAGGTCAAGCTGATACGCGTAAACGTAAATATGAAATTTGTCACCGTGCTTATCACATGCTTGTTGATGAAATTGGCTATCCGCCAGAAGATATTATTTTCGATCCGAATATCTTTGCGGTTGCAACAGGTATTGAAGAACATAACAACTATGCCGTAGATTTTATTGAAGCGGTTGATGATATTAAGAAAAACCTACCTTATGCGATGATCTCAGGTGGTGTATCTAACGTTTCTTTTTCCTTTAGAGGAAACAATCCTGTTCGTGAAGCTATCCATGCCGTGTTTTTATATTATGCCATTAAAAATGGTATGGATATGGGGATTGTTAACGCAGGGCAACTCGCTATTTACTCGGATTTACCTGCCAATTTAAAACAAGCGGTAGAGGATGTCATTCAAAATAAGGATGATGGAGCAACAGAGCGCTTACTCGATATTGCGCAAGAGTTTCATGGTCAAGCTGGCGGACAAGCCTCAAAAACCGATTTAACTTGGCGCGAATTACCTATTAATGAACGTTTATCCCATGCGTTAGTTAAAGGGATTAATGAATATATTATTGAAGATACTGAAGAAGCTCGTTTAGCCTCTGAAAAACCGCTTGATGTGATTGAAGGGCCATTAATGGATGGCATGAACACAGTTGGTGATTTATTTGGTGCTGGTGAAATGTTCTTACCGCAAGTCGTAAAATCAGCACGTGTAATGAAACAAGCTGTTGCTTATTTAAACCCTTTCATTGAGGAAGGAAAAACTGAAATAAGCACTAATGGTAAAGTGTTACTTGCTACCGTAAAAGGCGATGTGCACGACATAGGTAAAAATATTGTTGGCGTAGTACTGCAATGTAATAACTATGAAATTATTGACCTTGGCGTAATGGTGTCTTGTGATGATATTTTACGTGTCGCCAAAGAAGAAAATGTTGATATTATTGGTTTATCAGGTTTGATCACACCATCGCTTGATGAAATGGTTTACGTTGCGAAAGAGATGAAACGAACCGGCTTGAAATTACCATTATTAATTGGCGGAGCAACTACCTCAAAAGCACATACAGCCGTTAAAATTGAGCCACAATATGATGAACCCGTGGTTTATGTCTCTAATGCTTCACGTGCGGTATCAGTAGTAAGTAATTTATTATCTGAAGAACACAAAGCTAAGTTCTTCGCGAGTACTCAAGAAGAATATGAACGTGTACGTGCCCGTCATTATAAAAAAGGTCCTCGTTCAAGTTTAATAAGTCTTGAAGATGCTCGTGCGAATGCAACTAAAATTAACTTTGATGACTACACGCCAAAAAAACCAAATAAATTGGGCGTAACGGTACTTGATAATATTGACTTAAATGAAGTAAGAAAATACATCGATTGGACGCCATTTTTCATGACATGGCAAATGTCGGGTAAATACCCACTTATTTTAAAACATGAAGTGATTGGCGTGGAAGCAACGAAACTATTTAACGATGCTAACGCTATGCTTGATGACGTTATCAACAATAAAAAGATTTGTGCAAGAGCGGTATTTGGTTTGTTCCCTGCGAACACTAACCAAGATGATATTCAGTTATATACTGATGATAGCCGTAGCGAAAAATTAATGCGTCTTCATCAACTACGCCAACAAAGTAAAAAACCAGCAGGGCAGTTTAATCGCTGTTTAGCCGATTATATTGCGCCAGATGATTCAGGTATTGAAGATTATGTAGGTGCCTTTGCTGTTTCAGCAGGTTTTGGTGTTGAAGATTTAGTTAAAGTTTTTGACGCAGACCATGATGCTTATAATTCAATATTACTTAAAGCGGTTGCTGATAGATTGGCAGAAGCTAGCGCTGAATATTTACATGAAAAAGTACGTAAAGAATACTGGGGATTTGCACCAGACGAAGATTTAGATAACGATGCGTTAATTCGTGAGAGTTACCAAGGTATTCGTCCGGCGCCAGGCTATCCTGCATGTCCAGAGCATACCGAAAAAGGTTTGATCTGGGAATTACTTAAGGTGAAAGAAAATATTGATATGGATCTCACGTCAAGTTATGCCATGTGGCCTGGTGCAGCGGTAAGTGGTTTATACTTCTCTCATCCCGAATCTAAGTACTTTGCAGTAGCGAAGTTAGCGAAAGATCAGGTTATTGATTACGCGGCACGTAAAGGGATGACATTAGAGCAAGCAGAGCGTTGGTTGTCGGCTAATTTAGACTACGAGCCAGAGTAGTCACAACGAAATAAACGATGGTCGTACCCATTGTGCGACTTTTGAACTAGTAGAATACCTTAAAATAACGAGTGCTTTAATTGCTATTCGTTATAACAAAAAAGCTGCAGCCTGTTAATCAGCGTGCAGCTTTTTTATTTCAGTATTTTTATGTCAGTATTTTTGTTAATAATTAATTAAAATAATAGGAATAATTCAATTAATTAGCGTATTAAAGTAAGTATTTGAGTCTATAACCGTAGTTTTTTACTCGCATTACTTACTCACTTTATGGCATTAATCTTAAAGGGATAGTTTTAAGTTGTTGCCTGATATAAATCTGTTTGTGGAACAACAAACTTTTTGTTAAATTTGGCGGTTAACACACCTTTGCGACGAGCAAGTGAAACTTCGAGTTTCTTGGCTACTTTAGCAATAGCAGCATACAATTGCTTATCAGATGCATTTACTGTAACTGTTTCACCTTCATATAAGGTTGTCACTTCAAGTTTTTGTTGATGTGGCTCTACAGTAATAGTTGAATCTAGCGTCATAATTGACGGATAATGTTTAGAGATTTTCGCGAATTTACTCTCGATAGATTGCTTAATACCTTCTGTAATTTCAACATGGTGTCCAGAAATTTTAATATTCATAATCTTACCTCTTGGTCATCTTAATCGTAAACTAATCATTCTTTGCACTTTCATAATCCTCCTCTCGTCATAAAAATGCAATAGTAATTTGCTAGATAAATGCAAATAAATGTAACTAAAAATTATACATTTTTGATCACACTTTTATTACATTTAAGGCATGAAAAATGCTTGAAGATACTGCTTATAGTCTCGATATAAAAAAGATAATAAAAAACGGCAAGTAACATAAGTACTTGCCGTTTTATAAAGTAAAAAAAATCTAAATTAAACTTAAATTGAAGCTATTTAAAATGCCTATCAAAGAAATTCATAATAGTATTATTCAAATGAACTTTTACTTTTTTGCCTTTCATACTGTGTTTACTACCAGGGTAAGTCATTAGCTCAAATTGTTTATTTTCGTCTTGCAATGTCTTAATTAATTTAGTGGTATTGGTAAATAGAACATTATCATCAGCCATTCCATGATAAATCAATAATGGATTTTTTAATTCAGGTGCATAAGGGAAAACACTCGATTTATCATAACCATCGCTATTAACACTTGGGTGGTTCAAATAGCGTTCAGTGTAATGAGTATCATATAGTAACCAGTCGGTTACAGGAGCGCCACTCACACCGGCTTTGAAATAGTCACCGGCTTTGAAAAGTGCCATTAATGCCATATAACCACCATATGAATGGCCATAAATACCAATACGATCTTTATCAACAAAAGGTAATTCATGTAAGTACTTCACGCCCGTTATTTGATCTTCTATTTCCACTTGACCCAGTTTTTCATAAATAGGAAATTCGAAAGCAGTACCTCTAAAGCTAGAGCCTCTGTTATCTAGTTGGAAGACGATATAGCCTTGTTGCAACATATACTGAGTAAAGTCTGCGCCTTCCCATGCGTTTTTAACTTTTTGTACGTGGGGACCACCGTAAACATTAACGATAACGGGATACTTTTTACCGGGCGCAAGATCATCTGGTGTATATAATTTATAATAAAGCGTTGTTTTACCATCATCGGTAGTGAGAGTGCCAAAACTGGGCTGAATTAAGTCATCGTAGTATGGGCTACTAGGATGAGTCGCATCTATTTTATTTTCCGCTAACCAAGTGATATGTTTACCATCAGCGTCATGTAAGCTTACTTGAGTCGGCGTATATATATTGGAAAAGCTATCAATATAGCTTGTACTATCTTTACTAAAATTGATGTTATGGAAACCATTACGTTGACTTAAACGAGCGACATGCTCAGGAGCGTTTCCATGTAATGGTACGCTGTATAAATGACGTTCAAGAGGAGTGTCTGCACGGCCAGTGAAGTAAATTAGTCCTTTATTTTCATCAATTTGATTAATTTCATCTACTATCCAATCGCCTTTAGTTAGTTGATTAATTAATTCTCCTTCATTAGTAAAATGGTATAAATGTTTGAAACCATCTCGCTCTGAAGCCCAAATGAACGACTTATTATCATTTAAAAATTGAAGGTCGTGATGTAGGTTTATCCAATGATCTGAATGTTCTGTAATTAGTGTTTTTTGATCACGTGTTTTTAGATTATAGGTTTTTAACTTTAATGTTTTTTGATCACGGCTCTGCCATTGATAAGATAAAACTTTACCGTCAGGTAACCATTTTACACGTGGAATATAAATATCATTTTTATTACCTTTCGATGTGCCGCCCTCTGCTTCATCTAATTCAACAAAACGGATTTTTTTCCCTTTAATATCGGTTACTGCTAATTGTATTGTGACATTATTGGTGCCAGTGGCAGGGTAGCGCTGTTCAATTAACTTTATTTTTTCTGCATATATTTCATTGCGTATTACTGTTTGTACAGGCGTTTCGTCTACACGTAAAAAAGCAATGTGTTTTTCATCTGGAGACCACCAATAACCAGTCATTCGGTCCATTTCTTCTTGGGCAACAAATTCGCTCATGCCATTTTTAATTGAGCCTTTACCGTCTTTGGTTAACTGTGTTTCCTTACCTGTACTAATGTTTAGTATAAATACGTTCTGAGCACGAATGAAGGATGCATAATTACCTTTTGGAGAAAATTTAACATCTGTTTCGAATGCGTCTGTTTGGGTTAGGCGTTTCGCTGTTTTTGTTGCTAAATGATAGTAGTAAATGTCGCCATTAAGAGGGAATAATAGTGCATTACCATCATTTGAAAATGTATACTCCATAATACCAAAACCATAAACCCGTTGACGTTCACGGCGTGCTTTTTCTTCATCAGAGAGTATTTCTGTGCCAGTAAATAACACTTGAGAATCTACAAGTAGGTTATTCTCTTTGCTTTTAAGGTTGTACTCCCATAAATCGTAACGATTTAAATCGTCACTTTTCCCTTGTAAATAGGTCACTCGTGACCCATCAGGGGAAAATTTTAACGACTTAGGTGTTTGACCATTTAAATCTGGAGAGCTATAAATACGTTCAATAGTTAACGGCATTATTATTTTGTCTACTTGATTAGTGTCTTGCTCCGTTGCATGTACAGTATTTGAAAAAATAAATACTGATGAAAGCAGTGTGCAAGAAGTAAGGAAAGAAGTGATTAATTTTTTATTCATGTATAAACCAATTTATATTTGTAAATGTAATTAAGAAAATGCGATCTGTTATCAGTTATATTACTTCTAATGCTTCGCTTAATTTTTTGATACCAATAACTTCCATGCCTTCTATTGCGTGTTTAGGCATGTTATTAAAGGGGACTATTGCACGTTTAAAACCATGCTTTGCAGCTTCATTTATTCGTTCCTGGCCACTCGGGACAGGTCGTATTTCTCCTGATAAACCAACTTCGCCAAAAATGACTAAGTCTTGCGGTAATGCGTTATCTTTAAAGCTAGAAACTAATGCCAGAATTAATGCTAAATCGATACTTGTTTCTGTTACTTTTATACCGCCAACAACATTAACGAATACATCTTGGTCGTTAAGCTGAAGACCACCATGACGGTGCAGAATAGCCAAGAGCATTGATAATCTATTTTGATCTGCACCAACAGCAACGCGTCGCGGGTTTCCTAAAGCAGAATGATCAACCAAGGCTTGAATCTCTACCAATAAAGGGCGAGTTCCTTCCCATAGCACCATAACTACACTTCCTGCTGTTTGCTCTTCTGTCCGACTAAGGAAGATCGCAGAAGGATTCTTTACCTCTTTTAAACCGGCACCTGTCATAGCAAAAACGCCTAACTCATTAACAGCACCAAAACGGTTTTTATTACCGCGCAGTGTTCTATAACGTGAATCAGTACTTCCTTCAAGCATGATTGAACAATCTATACAATGTTCTAATACTTTCGGGCCAGCTAGAGAGCCGTCTTTGGTGACATGACCAACTAATAAAATAGCGACA
Source organism: Colwellia sp. 20A7 (assembly GCF_009832865.1). Lineage (NCBI taxonomy): Bacteria > Pseudomonadati > Pseudomonadota > Gammaproteobacteria > Alteromonadales > Colwelliaceae > Colwellia > Colwellia sp. 20A7. The sequence goes on from NZ_CP047130.1 coordinate 1,232,223, forward strand.
TGATATTGTTTAGCAAAGCGTGTCAAATAAGCGGCGCTTTCTCTGACTTGTGAAACACTACCTGGTGCAGATTGTATATCGCTCATGTGCATTACTTGAATAGAGTCAATAACAATAATTTTTGGTTGTTCTTTTATGGCAATTTGACAAATATTTTCAACGCTTGTTTCTGACAGCATTTTTAATTTATCGGTAGGTAAACTTAAGCGTTTAGCACGCATTGCAACTTGCTGTAGTGATTCTTCACCTGTTATATATAACGCAGGCATATTAGTCGCTAAAGTACACATGGTCTGCAGCAGTAAAGTACTTTTTCCGGCTCCTGGCTCTCCACCAATTAAAATAGCACTTCCAGGAACAATGCCTCCGCCAAGAACACGGTCAAATTCAGCGAAACCAGATGAAAATCGAGGTAAATCGGCTAAATCAATATCGTCAAGGGTTTGAACCTTTGCTTGTTCATTGTGCGCCGCCCCCGCAAATCCGGCAAAGTTTCCACCGCGAGCAGGTAGTTTTGCTTGTCTAAATTCTGAAATAGTGTTCCATGCTTTACAGTCAGTACATTGGCCTAACCAGCGTGAATATTCAGAACCACAGTCTGTACAGACATAGGCTGCTTTAGTTTTAGCCATACTTTCCTCTTCATTAATTATTAATTGTAGGCACAAAAATTGCTTCGTTATTGATATATCTATATTGTTGCAGATAGCTGCAAGATGATGTATTAAATACTATAGCTGAATTTAAGTCGTTTAAATTATAATGCTATTTGACGTTGCATTATACTTTATTCAAAAAATTCTTTAATTAGACAATAAGAGTCAACATAATATTATTCTATGAGCAAAGACTTTTCAAAATACCAAAAGATAATTCATAACTTTCGCGGTGAAGTAAGCAAGCCAAGTTTTGATATCAAGTTTACTCAACAGAGTAAACAGATGACTAAGACGGAGAAGTTCTTATTAAAAATGGAATTGAAACGCTTAGCGAGTACCTGTACTCGGTCTATAGATTTACGCGGTTTGGTTAATGGGGAGTGTAAGTTATTTCAATATTGTGGGCAAAGCCACTTTTTAGATGATATTGCTATTAGTGTATTTCAAGAAAATGTAGAAAAATACCAAGGTTATACTTTCGGCGTTTATGAAGCGGTAAAAAATACGGAAAATAATTTTCGTGTTCTATATCAAAAAGAGCAACAAAATATCGATCAGGCCAAATCAAAGCAAGGGTCGGTTCAACTTCCTACAAAAACAGTCGACAAACTTCAATATCCTGTTAAGTATTTTCCTTGCAGTGAACGATATAATCGAATGGAAGAACGAATGAATTTTGTTGTGCCTTTCGCAATAGCGTTGGACGATAATCAGAAAAAACCAGTGAGTAGTATTGATATCAGCGTGACAGGGTTAAAATTTCGATTAAATAGTAAGTTTCCTCTTTATATAGACCAAAAAATAACAATAGTTTTCAAAGATATTGAAAGTGACTTTCAATTTTCTCGAAGTGACAGTTTAGTTTATCAAATTAAAAATATATACAGTGATGAAAATACCCAAATTATTGGTTGTCAGCGGATAGATGACTTTGAAAGTGATGATTTTAAAACGTTTTTACTTGATTATATTCAAGTTAATAAACGTAGATATAAGATTAACTTAGAAAATACTATTGCAGCTTTACAGTCTAGAAGTTTTGAACAATATGTATTACCTAAGATTAATGAGTTACCTATATATTTTGAGCGAAACAGCAATCAAATTATTCCTCGTTATGTATTAACAACAAACAATAATCAACCTACCTTTCAATACTGGCAAGATGAAAAGAATCACTCTAATTTACATTCGCTAGTTAATGAAGAGCGTTTGCCTCGCTTGTTAAAAAGACATAAGCAAGGTAAGTCGTTATTGGTTTATAGTTTTATTCATCACCATCAAGGTAAAGATTATTTTTACACTGTAGATGAAGATCAATTATCTGAGGAAAGTGACTTTATTCCCGAATTTTTTGCTTTTGCAGCTAAAAGAGCTTCTTTTTCAGTGACCAAGTTAACCTATTTCGCTATTGATAAATCAGCAATATATTCTCCTTTTATTTTATCAAATAGCCAAGACTCGGATAAACAATATATAAATCTGCCACCTTCAAAAGAAGTAATTAATTGCATTAATTCATTGTCTTTTACTGTTGTTGCTAGTGATATTACGCATGAAAAATCTATTGCTGAGTATCAACATTTTTCAAATGAAGGGATAGATGTAAACAAATTGAAAAAGTTTGGGCACAAGCGGTTAAAAAATAAATTGGTTGTTCAACAGTTAGGTATTACCTATAAAAATTTGCGACAAGAGCCTCGATTTATTTATAAAACGCCAGTTATATTGGAGAGTAATGAGCAAGAATGGCAAGCGGATTCTATTGATTTTTCTGTATCTGGTCTTAAGTTAGTGTTAAGTGAAAGTGCCGGTGTATGTGCCGGCGACGTTATTAATATGACATTTCCAAGCTTACAAAAGATAACCTCATCCCATGAATTGAAAAAATTACCTTATGAGATCATACAAGTTAATCAGAAAAAAACACTGCTTAATTGTAAAGTTTATATTAGAACAGAGCAGCATGTAGGTCGCACATTTTTTAAATTATTAATTGATAAAAATAAAGAGAAGCTAACTGCCGATAAAGATAGTTTATTGATTTCAGGATTAGCTGAATCACTGCGATCCCATTATTCACAATGTATCGAAGTACCAACGTTAATTGTACAAACAAGTGGTAGTCGTTACAAAGTAGAAGTACTGGTTACCAATAATCAGGATAATGAGTTTTTAGAACGATTACGTATACTTAGTGATAGAAAAGGATTTTATAATTTTTATCCAATATTAACCAAGCTATATAAGGATAACTTTCTTGATTCTTGCCTTAAAAAACTGGTGATAAATGCTGAGCCCATTAGTGATGTTCTTTATATTGCTATTGCAAACAATGTAGAGCAAATTGATAGAGGGGTGAGTATAAAGTTTGAGCGGGAATTGAATACGTCAGTATTGAGAAAAAATTTCATCAAGCAAGCAACAGAAAAAGGAAGTTTCTTCTGTTTTCAATTAAAAATATCACGCACTAACACACCTGATTTAGAATATTTAAACGCAGAGCTCAGCTACATTAGTACTTATGCTATACATCGTAGTAAACAAATAGAACAAGATATTTTGAGTGTTGTTGCATCTATTCAATGTATCGACATTACGCATGGGGTTTTGTACAGCCATCGATTGTAGGTAAACCCTTGAATTAATGACTGTGAGTATCGTTATTGGCTCTAATACTTATAATAGAGCCGTCTAATTAGGCTAACCAATGCAATAAACAATCTAATCCCTTTTGGTTAATACTGCTATCTGCTTGTGCTAATACAATGGGTTTAGCGTGAAATGCAACACCGAAGTTAGCTGCTGCCATCATCACAAGATCGTTAGCACCATCACCCATTGCAACGGTTTGAGCATGAGGTATTTGATATTTTTCTGATAATAAGTTTAATGAATCAGCTTTAACTTGCGCATCAACTACACTGCCTAATACTTTTCCCGTTAGTTTACCGTCAACAATTTCTAATACATTAGCGAAAGTTGCGTCAAGATCTAGCATGTCCTTAAGGTGATCAGCAAAGTAAGTAAAACCACCTGATGCTACAGCAATACGCCAATTGTGTTTTTTAAGTTCGCTAATTAATGTTTCTAAACCTGCCATTAATGGAATGTTTTTTGCGACATCGGCAAGAATTTTCTCCGGTGAACCAGCTAATGTTGCAACACGTTGATGTAAGCTTTGAGAAAAATCTAGATCGCCTTGCATAGCAAGTTCAGTTACCGCAGATACTTCTTCACCAACACCTGCTAATTTTGCTATTTCATCAATACATTCAATTTCAATGGTGGTTGAATCCATATCCATTACCAGTAACCCTGGTTCATTTAATTTAGGAGCATTTAGAATTAATGCCGCCTCTATTTCATTTGCTAAAGCAAAGTCTGCAATAGCTCGGCGAGACTTAAAAAAATCATTACAAGTAGCACTAAAACGGTAACTCGTTTGATTATTTCGGGTGTTTATTGCAATTAATCCATCAATAGTAAAATGGCAGTTGCGTTGTAGTGAAAGTAAATTTATTAATGTTAAGTCAGAAAATACCACTAATTCAGGTTTTGATGAATCAGTATTATGACCTTCATTTAATGTTAAGTGTTCATCGTTTAAAGTGAAATCAATAGGTAATTTACTTTTAATTTCATGCTGCCCAAGATGATTTTCAAGCGATAAAGATGATATTTCAGTAGAAAAAGATACAGTAGTAGAAAAAGACACGTTAACTCTCTATTATAGGGGCATGTATATCGATACCATGCACTTTTATGATGAATAAATTAGAACAGCCTTTATACCCTAAACTATCGTCAATTTATAATAAAATTCTGCAATTAGTTAGTGCTATTTTGCTTATAGTAATGCTATTGGTATTTTTGGTGGATAATACAGAAAAAAATAATCAAGTTGTTGAACAGCACTTTGAGCAAGTTGCCGATAAACTTCTAGAGCAAGCTATTGCCGGTATTTCAGTGATTTTAATGGATAACACTTCCTCGATATCCAAAAAAGAACGTAATGCTCAATTACAGGCATACTTGAATAACCTTGCCGATGCGGATTATATTAAACATGTACACTTATATGATACCACTGGGTTGTTAATGTTGAAGTCAGAATCAAGTGGCGAAATTAGTAGTACGATTAAATATCTTTATGGTATTGATGAAGTGATGCCATCACTTGATAAAAGTAAGCAATATGTTCCTGTTATTAAAGAAATAAGAAGTACGAATATAAAGGGATATTTACGACTAACTATAGAGAAATATTATTTAACGTCAGCGTTAATTCGTAACAATTATGAAAGCCATACATCATTTAGGTTATTACTTCTTGCTGCAGGTGTTATAGGTTTTTTACTGACAAGAGGTTTAAATCGCTTTAGTAGACAGGGTTATAGAGCACCTAAAAGCTATTAAATGAAGAATAATTGCTCTACATTACGTTCTATTTGTTCAGCAATAACTACTGCTGGCTCTTCCCTTATCGCTGATAAAGCCTGGAATATAGTAAGTACATTTAGTGGTGAGTTATTGCTACCTTGGGTTCCAAAAGGCGGCATAGATGGGGCATCAGTTTCTAATAACAAACTTGATAAAGGTAAACGTTTTATTGCATCAATTGTTTTTTTTGCTCTAGGGTAGGTGATAGTGCCGCCAACACCTAGCTTAAATCCTAAATTTACATAGTCTTTAGCTTGTTGGTAACTACCTGAAAAAGCATGTATAACTCCTGCGCTTTCGAGTTTATATTGCTTTAATAACGACAATATTAATGGATGCGATTGGCAATGATGAATTATGATGGGTAAATTATTTTCTTGCGCAATACCCAATTGCATTTCAAAAAACTCTTGCTGTAATTTAATGTTCTTATTGAACTCATGTTCATTTTCTGTACTTGTTTTTGCCTTACATACATCAATACCGCACTCACCAACCGCGACTATTTTATTACTTTTAAAACGATAATTGTCGGCAAAGATTTGCTTAAGTTCACGCTCTTGAAATGCAACATCATAATTTTTTGACGAGTTAACATCTTGCTCAATAATAAACCAAGGATGAATACCTAAACTGCACGTTATATTTATTGGTGTTATTGTTCCTGTTAACGATATGACTCTTTGCCAATGCTCAGGATTAACAGCAGGTACAATAATACGATGAATATTATTCGTTTCACATCGCTGTAGAAGTTGAGGGAGATTAGCTTCGAAGGCAGCAAAATCAAGATGACAATGACTATCGGTAAACTGCATCATTGCCTCTTTATTTTATAAAAAACGAGTGAATTATTATTCATTATTACTAGTTTTTTTGTAGTCAGTTATTAAAATATTTTAATCAAAACATATTGAGCAAGTGCTGTGACTTTGTTCTTTAGCACAGCGCTTGCTCGTTTTGCATTAGCCGATAAAGGCTCTTGCATTGCGGAACATTCTAACCCAAGGTGAATCTTCACCCCAGCTATCTGGATGCCATGAGTTAGCAACTGTTCTAAATACACGCTCAGGATGCGGCATCATAATCGTTACGCGACCATCAGTAGTTGTTAATGAAGTTATACCGTCTACTGAGCCATTAGGATTAGCAGGGTAGGTTTCAGTAACATCACCGTAGTTGTTTACAAAGCGCATTGATACTGTGCCTGAGTTGTTGGCAGCATCAATCGCTTCATCAGATTTAAACTCAGCATGACCTTCACCGTGTGAAACAGCAATTGGCATACGAGAGCCAGCCATACCTTTAAACAGTACAGAAGGGCTTTCTTGAATTTCAACTAATGAGAAACGTGCTTCAAAACGCTCAGATTTGTTTTGTACAAAATGAGGCCAGTGCTCAGAGCCAGGGATGATTTCTTTTAAGTTAGATAACATCTGACAACCGTTACACACACCTAAACTGAACGTATCTTCACGTTCAAAGAAAGTTTTAAACATAGCGCGAGCGTTGGCATTGAATAAGATTGATTTTGCCCAACCTTCACCAGCACCTAATACGTCACCGTATGAGAAACCGCCACAAGCCACTAAACCATTAAAATCAGCTAAGTCAGTTCTACCAGATAATATGTCAGACATATGGACATCAATAGCAACAAAGCCTGCTCTGTCAAATGAAGCAGCCATTTCTACATGAGAGTTAACGCCTTGCTCACGTAAAATTGCGATACGTGGGTTAGCGATTGTTCCATTCGTAGAATTAGCCGCATCTTTAACAATTAAATCAGCAACTATGTCTTCATTAATATCAAAAGTCAGCTCAGTGTTTAAACCTGGATCTTCAGTATCAAATTTAACATCATGTTCTTGTTGTGCACACTCTGGGTTATCACGAAGTGACTGCATTTTATAAGTCGTTTGTGCCCATGTAGTACGGTAATAAGTACGAGAGTTTTCTAATACAACCTCACCATCACGGCTAAAGCGAATAGTATCTTCATTGTTAAGCGTACCAATAACGGTAGCTAACTCGGCAATACCATACTCAGCGAACATTGCGTTTACTGCGTCAAGGTCACTGTTCAGTACTTGAATAACACCACCTAACTCTTCATTGAATAAAGTAGCTAAGTCATCACTTACACCATTTTCAGTATCTACACTAACGAGTTTTGTGATATCAATATCAACACCCGTATGACCGGCAAAAGCCATTTCAGTTACTGTAGTGAATAAACCACCGTCTGAAATATCATGATAAGCAATTAGTTTTTCAGCGCGAACCAAATTTTGCATCGCATTGAAGAAGCCTTTTAATACTTCTGGGCTATCAACATCAGGGGTTTCATTACCAAGCTGTTTATAAACTTGCGCTAAACATGAGCCACCTAAACGTTTCTTACCGTTTGATAAATCAATCGCGATAAGTGTCGTCTCGCCTTTATTAGAGCGAAGCTCAGGAGTCACAGTTTTACGAATATCTTCTACAACACCAAAAGCAGTAATAATAAGTGACAGTGGTGATGTTACCGATTTTTGTACACCGTCATCTTCCCATTGGGTTTTCATCGACATAGAGTCTTTACCCACTGGAATTGTTAATCCAAGTGCAGGACACAGTTCTTCACCAATAGCTTTTACTGCTTCATAAAGACCAGCATCTTCACCAGGATGACCTGCAGGAGACATCCAGTTAGCTGAAAGTTTTATACGATTCAATCTCTCACCGTCAGCACCAGCGATATCAGTACCAGCGATGTTAGTTAATGACTCAGCTACAGCTAAACGAGCAGAAGCGCCAAAGTTAAGTAATGCAACTGGCGTACGTTCACCTAAAGCCATTGCTTCACCGTGGTAAGAGTCAAGTGCTGATGCGGTAACACCACAATCGGCAACAGGCACCTGCCAAGGTCCAACCATTTGATCGCGGTTAACCATACCAGTAACACTGCGATCGCCAATGGTAATTAAGAATGTTTTTTCAGCAACTGTTGGTAAAGATAAAATTCTGTTCGCTGCATCTTCTAAGCTTACGTTGCTAAAATCTAATACATCACCAGCCGCTTTTGCTGATTTTACATCTTTGATAATTTTAGGTGTTTTACCTAAAAGGACATCAAGCGGTAAATCAATAGGGGTATTTAATTTTTCATCATCTGCGAAATGTGAATCGGTAACCGTTAAGTGCTCTTCTTCAGTAGCACGACCAACAACAGCATACGGTGCACGTTCGCGTTCACATATTTTTTCAAATGTTGCTAAATTTTTATCTGAAACAGCAATAACGTAACGTTCTTGAGATTCATTACACCAAATTTCATGTGGTGCCATACTACGTTCGTCATTTGGTACGTTGCGTAGTTCAAATACACCACCACGTCCGCCATCAGACACTAACTCAGGGAAAGCATTAGACAAACCACCTGCGCCAACATCATGAATAAAAGCTATTGGGTTTTCTTCACCTAACTGCCAACATTTATCGATAACTTCCTGACAACGACGTTCCATTTCTGGATTTTCGCGTTGAACAGAAGCAAAATCTAAGTTTTCAGCTGATTGACCTGAAGCCATTGATGAGGCAGCACCGCCACCTAAGCCAATGTTCATTGCTGGGCCACCTAAAGCAATTAGGTTAGCGCCAACAATAATCTCACGCTTTTGTACATGTTCATCACGTATGTTACCTAAACCACCGGCAAGCATAATTGGTTTGTGGTAACCACGTACCTCAACACCATTGAATGAGTTAACCTCTTCTTCGTAAGTACGGAAATAACCTAGTATAGCTGGACGACCAAATTCATTGTTAAATGCTGCGCCACCTAATGGACCTTCCAGCATAATATCTAATGCAGTAACAATTCGACTTGGTTTACCAAAATCAGTTTCCCATGGTTGGACAAAATCGGGAATACGTAAGTTAGATACAGAGAAACCAACTAAACCTGCTTTAGGTTTTGAGCCTATACCTGTAGCGCCTTCATCACGAATCTCACCGCCACTGCCTGTTGCAGCACCTGGGTATGGTGAAATAGCAGTTGGGTGGTTATGGGTTTCAACTTTCATCAATACTTGAATATCTTCATGGTGATAACCATAAACATTTGTTTCAGCATTAGGGAAGAAGCGACCACCTTTATTACCAACCATTACTGCAGCGTTATCACTGTAAGCGCTAAGTACGTAATCACTGTTTAGTTCATGAGTATTACGAATCATTTTAAATAATGATTTTTCTTGTTTAACGCCATCAATAGTCCAATCAGCGTTAAATATTTTATGACGACAATGTTCTGAGTTTGCTTGAGCAAACATATATAGTTCAATATCGTGCGGGTTACGGCCTAATTTCGTGAAGTTTTCAAATAAATAGTTAACTTCATCTTCTGCAAGCGCTAAACCTAATTCAATGTTAGCGTTAACTAAAGCTGCTTTTCCGCCATTTTCAATATCAATCGCAGTAAGCTTACCTGGTTCACTGCTAGCAAATAATAAACTTGCTTGCTCAAAGTCGTTGAAAATACTTTCCATCATACGGTCGTGTAATAACGCGTTTAATTGTACTTCTTGCGCTGTAGTTAATGCTTCATCGTCTTGTATTGATACATAATAAGCAATACCGCGCTCTAAACGTACTACATTAGTAAGGCCACAATTGTGCGCTATATCGGTAGATTTTGATGACCAAGGAGAAATAGTGCCTGGACGAGGTGTCACTAATAAAAACCAACCGCTAGGCTGATGTTCTTCAATAGTAGGACCATAAGTAAGTAATTGCTGTAAAACATTTTCATCGTTTGAACTTAATGCTTCATTAAGTTGAGCAAAATGGGAAAATTCAGCATAAATATCATTTACTGGTAGCTGTAACTCTTCACATTGAGCTAATAATTTTTTAACTCTAAATTCCGAAAGTGCAGGAGCGCCACGAAGGTTTTTAATTAATGTCGTCTTAGGCATCGTCATAGGGTAATCACCAAGTTTTTATAGGTTTTTTGATCAGACTAAATATTGAGCTTAGCCTAAGCGAAAATTTCGCGCGTATTATAGTTTAAAAGTTAACTTTTAGTAAGCGTTAAAACTTCATGTTTATATGAAAAATCAACTTTAAAAAAAAGAGCTTGGCTAACAAGGAAATACACGACACAATTACATTATGAAATTTATAATTTGTAATCCAAAAAAGACGTTAATAATAAGGAAAGTGTTTATTGCTTTTTTCTTATTAAGCGCGCTTTTTTCTTGTAGTGAAAAAAATCAACAAGTGACCTTTGAACGTATTGTGGAACGAGGTTATATCACTATTGGTACTTTATATGGTGCTAATAGTTTTTATACGCAAGGTAATGATATTCAAAGTAATGGCATGCAAATGGATGCCTATGCAGGTTTTGAATATGAATTGGCGAAACAGTATGCTGACTATCTCAATGTAACGCTAAAAATTGTCCCAAGTTATTCTTTGGATGAACTCTTTGCTATGCTAAATTCTGGTGAAGTTGACTTACTTGCTGCTGGGTTGGCTGTAACAGAAAAGCGTTTGCTTGATTTTGATTTTGCACCAAGTTATACAGATATAAGTCAAAAATTGGTCTTTAAACAAGGTAATGTAAGACCGAGGGAACTTAGTGATTTAACTGGAACGTTAATGGTAACAGCTAGCTCTAGTCATGTAGAAAGTTTGAACAAACTGAAGCAAGTTCATCCTGATCTTAAATGGATTGAAACAAGCGATTTTGACGGTGAAGAGTTACTGGCTAAATTACTTAATGATGAAATAGACTATACCATTGTTGACAGTAATACGCTGGCGTCAAGTCGTCGCTATTATCCTGAAATTAGTATCGGTTTTACTATTCAAGAAACAGAGCCTTTAGCGTGGATGGTAAATAAAACTACTGACGACGCTATTTTAGCAAGTTTAGTCGAGTTTTTTGGTCAAGTTCATCACAATGGTTCTCTGTTGGCGCTAGATGATAAATATTATGGTCATATAGAACAGTTTAATTACGTAGAAACACGTACTTTTATTAAAGCGGTTAAAAGTAGATTGCCTGAGTATCAGGCGGTATTTGAAAAATATAGCCAAGAAATCGATTGGCGATTACTGGCAGCAATTAGCTATCAAGAATCTCATTGGAGACCTCATGCTCGCTCGCATACCGGTGTACGAGGTATGATGATGTTAACCTTGGCTACGGCTAAACAAATGGGTATAAAAAGCCGTTTAGATGCAGAGCAAAGTATTCGAGGGGGCAGTAAATATTTCAGGCGTATGATAGCTAAAATGCCAGATAGAATTCCAAACCCAGATCGTATTTGGTTTGCGTTAGCGTCTTATAATGTTGGTTTTGGCCACTTAAATGATGCACGTATTATCACGCAACAGCAAGGAGGAGATCCTGACCGTTGGGTGGAGGTAAAGTCTCGCTTACCATTATTACAACAAAAGAAATACTATAAAAACACAAGGTATGGTTACGCTCGAGGGACCGAACCTGTGCATTATGTAGATAATATTCGCCGTTATTACGACACGCTAACTTGGTTAGATGATAAGTCACAAGAAGCTATAGAAGCCGCTGAAGATGCTGAAGTACTTGAAGCAATAGAGCAAGAATTAGAGCAAGTTACTAGCGAGTAACTATTCGTATTCTATATAGTTAAGAAGGATTGGTGAAACTAATTCTCAGAGATACCTTAAAAAGCATTCATTAATCCGTTTTATATAATGCATAGTTTCCATCTCAATAATTGACTTTATTGACCATGCTGCAACAATCGCACTTTATTTCATTGAACTACTGCAACACATTTACGGGTTATTAAAAGGTGTGTTTTGCTGCTTTCCTCTATACAAAGTAGACAAGCTCATTAAGTCAATAGGGCTGAGCCAAAAGCCTCTTTTTGGTGCGCTTTGCCCTACAAAGAGGAACACCGAAATATTAATCGCTCTATTTATACATATAGATGAGATGGAAAAAGCACTTGTTGTTCACGTCAAAAAAAGCCTCTAAGGGACGGTGTCGCGCAATAATTGTTTATAATTTCCCTAAGCATCCCATCCACTAAACCGATAAAGTCAATAATTTACCCATCATAAAATGCTTAACATACTTATAAGAATTAAATCCTATTGCATAAGTAGAGTAATGGCTAAAGTAAAATTCTAAACAACGACTAACCGAAATTTATTTATTTTTTGTCATTGTTATGATTTTAAAACGACATAGCATTGTTCGTTTGATTAAAATACTGCTCACATTAATCTTATTATTTTGATAAGCGGAGCTGATTTTTATGTTTATTTTATTTTTTAATAAGAGTTTTTTATATCAAAATGGAATAGAAATTGCTTTAATACTGACCGAATGGTCAACAATTTTATCAGCGGAGTGCGTGTTGATATTTGTTGTCATTATATTGAAATAAAAAAATAAGATAATAATATTGAAATACAAAAATTAACAGTTGACCGAATGGTTATAAAATTATTAGCCAAGTACATGCTCAAATTTTTTGTCATTATATTGACATAAAAAACTAAGGTGATTGTACTCAAATTCAAAAACTAAGTGTTGAGCGCAGGCTTACATTATAAGGGAAAACTATGAAATATAAATCTTCAGCGCTACTCGCGTTGATAATAACATCTTCAGTCCAGGCAAGTGATCTTGTCATTACTGGCGTTATCGATGGACCGTTATCAGGGGGAACCCCTAAGGCGGTAGAAATTTTTGTTCTTAACGATATAGCTGACTTATCAGCATGTGGTTTAGGCTCAGCTAATAATGGTGGAGGGTCTGACGGACAAGAATATACTTTTAATAGTGGTCCAGCGACAGCGGGCAGTTATATTTACATTTCGAGCGAGAGTACTAATTTCGAAGCTTATCTAGGATTCCAACCTACCGATACAGCTGGAGCAATGGTTATAAACGGTGATGACAGTGTTGAACTGTTTTGCGATGGCGTTGTTGTGGATACCTTTGGTGATATCAACGTAGATGGTAACGGTGAGGCTTGGGAGTACCTTGATGGCTGGGCTTACCGTACTGCTAATACAGGCCCAGATGGAGTAACATTTGTTCTTGGTAGTTGGTCGTTTAGTGGCGCAAATGCCCTTGATGGTGAAGCTTCAAACGCTTCAGCAACCTCTGTATTTCCTCTTAAAAATTTTGCTGACGGTGAAAATAGCGAAGATGAAGACACTGGTACTGTAGATTCAAATGTTATCAGTGGTAGTGTTTGTACAAACTGTCCAAATGTTCCTAAAATTAAAGACGCTAGTCTTTTTGATGCCACTAGTTATTATGCTGCAGCACAAGCAGAAATTAATTTTAACTCTTCTGTATCGACTATAAAGTTAGTCTTAAGTGATATCATTGCAACTGATCATAAAAACTTATCTTATTCAGATGTCTGGACAGCATTAACTTATACAGATGAAGATCCAACCAATACTGATAACGTTATTTTATGGTATAGCAACCGTTCACAAGGCAAGGCAACGAACGGTAGTGGTGCTGCTAGTTCTGATCCTGATAATTGGAATCGTGAGCACTCGTGGGCTAAAAGCCATGGTTTTCCAAGCGATTCTTTTGAAGCTTACACAGATATTCATCATTTGAGACCAACAGATATTAGTATTAATAGTTCTCGCGGTAACTTAGATTTTGATAACAGTGATAGCCCTCTTGCTGAAAGCCCAATTAATAGTGTTGATAGTGATTCTTTTGAACCAAGAGATGACATCAAGGGTGATGTTGCCCGAATGATGTTCTATATGGACACGCGTTATGAAGGTACTGGCTCTGATTCTACGCCAGATTTAGAGCTAGTTAATCGTATAACGACTACAAGTGAAAGCAAGTTAGGCTTGTTATGCACATTAGTCGCTTGGAATGCAGCGGATCCTATCGATGCGTCTGAAGAGTTACGTAATAGCCGTATTTATGAGCTACAAGGTAACAGAAACCCTTATATTGATAATCCTGCTTGGGTTGAAGTGATTTACCCTTCGGCCGGTTGTGGAGTTGATAGCAGCGATGACGGAACAGATGACGGAACAGATGACGGTGATGAAGGAACTGATACTGGCACTGTAGTTTCTAGTGATATAATTATCAGCGGTGTGATCGATGGCTCTTTAAGTGGCGGCATACCAAAAGCAATTGAATTACATATCGTTAACGATATCGCTGATTTAAGTGTATGTGGTCTTGGCTCTGCTAACAATGGTGGTGGCTCAGATGGTCAAGAGTTCACATTTGATGCAGTTTCGGCTAGCGCAGGTGACTTTATCTATGTGGCATCTGAAACAACAGGGTTTAATACTTTCTTTGGTTTTTCCCCTGATTATACTGCTGGAATGGCTGCTATCAATGGTGATGATGCCGTTGAACTCTATTGTAATGATGAAGTTGTAGATACCTTTGGTGATATCAACGTAGATGGTAACGGTGAAGCATGGGAGTACCTTGATGGTTGGGCTTACCGTAATGCTAATACAGGTCCTGATGGTAGTGATTTTGTATTAGCCAACTGGACTTTTAGCGGTCCTAATGCGCTAGATGGAGCAAGCGCTAATTCGTCAACAGACTTAGCTTTTCCAATTGGGACTTTCTATGTTGATGAAAAACTTGTTATTACTGGTGTAGCAGATGCTTCGTTATCTGGTGGCACGCCAAAAGTGATTGAATTCTATGCCGCGACAGACATTGAAGATTTGAGTATATTCGGTTTTGGCTCGGCTAATAATGGTGGCGGCTCTGATGGCCAAGAGTACACTTTCTCTGGTTCAGCAAGTAAAGGCGATTATATATATATCGCGTCAGAAAGCACAAACTTCGAAGTTTTCTTTGGTTTTGCTCCAACTGATACCACCAGTGTTGCTGGCATAAATGGTGATGATGCTGTTGAGCTGTTTAAAAATGGCGAAGTTGTTGATGTATTTGGTGATATCAACACCGACGGTAATGGTGAAGCATGGGAGTACCTTGATGGCTGGGCATATCGTGTTTCTGGTACTGGCCCTGATGGCGCTACTTTCACGCTAGAAAATTGGTCTTTTAGTGGTATTAACGTTTTAGATGGTCAAAGTACGAATGATACAGCTACAACGCCTTTCCCAATAGCTTCTTTTTCTGGCAACGGAGCTGGAACTGGTGATGGC
Source organism: Colwellia sp. 20A7 (assembly GCF_009832865.1). Lineage (NCBI taxonomy): Bacteria > Pseudomonadati > Pseudomonadota > Gammaproteobacteria > Alteromonadales > Colwelliaceae > Colwellia > Colwellia sp. 20A7. Next base: position 1,247,504 of record NZ_CP047130.1, read on the forward strand.
GGTGATGATAATGGTTCAACAGTATCTATTGGTATGTGTGCAGATGAAGCGACGCTTATTAGTGCTGTTCAAGGTAATGGCTTTATTTCTCCTTTAGTGGATGAAACTATTCTTGTTGAAGGGATTGTTAGTGCGTCGTTTTCTGAATTAACGGGGTTCTTTGTACAAGAAGAAGTAGCTGACATGGATACTGATAGCTTAACATCAGAGGGTATATTTGTTTATTATGAAGGCGTATTACCAACAGTTGGTGATGTAGTCCGAGTAGTAGGTGATGTCGCTGAGTATTATGAAAGAACTCAGATCGTAGCAACAGAAATATTAACAGGTTGTGGAACGGATTCAGCTATTGCAGTTTCATTGAGTTTACCTTTTTCTTCGAGCGAAGAAGTAGAATCGTTAGAAGGTATGCTTGTTTCAAGTGCACAAAACTTGGTTGTAACAGATAATTACTATTTATCTCGATATGGCGAAGCGACTTTATCGTCAAAACGTTTGTATAATCCTACTAATTTATATAGCCCAGGTTCAGTTGAAGCTGTCGCGCTTGAAGCTGCTAATGCTTTAGATAAAATCATTCTAGATGATGGTGTAAATGGTTCTAATCCTGAATCTGTTCCATACCCTACAGGTGGTTTGTCAGCGGGTAATAGCTTACGCTCTGGGGATACTGTTTTATCGCTAACAGGTGTTATGGATTATAGTTTTGATAAGTATAGAGTGATTCCAACTGCCTCACCTAGCTTTGCGACAACGAATGTTCGTGAAAGTGAGCCTAGTTTGAGTTTAGGTAATCTTAAAGTGGCTAGCTTAAATGTGCTTAACTACTTCGTAACGCTCGATGATGGTGCTGTGTTATGTGGCCCTAGTGCAAGCTTAGATTGCCGTGGTGCAAATGATGCTGTTGAGTTTGAACGTCAAAAAGCTAAAACAGTATCGGCAATTGTTGCAATGGATGCTGATGTTGTCGGCTTAATGGAAATCGAAAACAATGGTTTCGGTACAGGATCAGCAATTGCTGATTTGGTTTCAGCAATTAATGATGTTGTCGGGACTGATACCTATTCAATTGTTGACCCGGGGACCACTGTGGGCACTGATGCTATTACCGTAGCGCTTATTTATAAGTCGAGTGTTGTCACTTTGAATGGAGCATTAAAAATTCTAGATAGTAGTAATTCTATCTCTGATGAAGACGGTGCGTTGTTTGTTGATACTAAGAATCGTCCAGCTTTAGCTCAAGAGTTTTCTCTGGTTGAAAATGGCGAAGCATTTGTTGTTAGTGTTAACCATTTTAAATCTAAAGGCTCAAGTTGTGGTGCTAGCGATGATGATACAACTACTGGTCAAGGTAGCTGTAATTTAACTCGTACACGTGCTGCTCAGGCGCTAAGTGCCTTCCTAGATACTCAATTCCCTGATACAGCTACTTTAATCATTGGTGATTTGAATTCTTATGCGAAAGAAGATCCTATCAGTGCACTAGAGCAGTCAGGTTATACCAACCTAGTAAACTATTTTGGTGGCGCTACCGCTTATTCTTATTCTTTTGATGGTCAAGTGGGATATTTAGACCATGCATTAGGAAATAATAAAGCATTAGCCAAAGTAGTTGACGTTACTGAGTGGCACATTAACGCTGATGAACCTATCGCACTTGATTACAATATTGAATTTAAGGCTGATGCACATATAACTGATTTCTATGCAGCTGATGCGTATCGTATGTCTGATCATGACCCTGTTGTGATTGCCCTGCAGTTTGATGCAGTTGTTGATGAAACTCCAGAGACTAACGCAGATGTGAATCAAGATGGTAGTGTTGATTTTTCTGACTACATGGCCATTATCGGTATGCTTGGTAGCGTGACTGGTGATACTAACTTTGATGCTATTGCTGATTTCGATGAAGATGGTGCCATTAGTGCTGCTGATCTTCAGGTTTGGTATCAGTTATATATAAATCAATAAAAAATAAAAATAGGCGACTTCGTTAAACGAAGTCGCTATTCATTTCAATTTTAAATAGAGATATACGATGAAAAATTTAATTACTAATAACAAAATATTCCGTTCTTTGACACTTGCTACTCTATTGTTAATGAGCGCTTTTAGTGCACAAGCTGGCTTAATATTGTCTTTTAGCGAGCCTGATGTAGAGGTCCAAGTGAATAATACTTTTACTCTTGACTTATATGTAAATGTTACTGCACAGGTCGATTCTATTCTGGCTTGGGGGTTAGATCTTGACCTTTCTAATAGTAGCTTGCTTAACTTAAATAGCTTTACGTTAGGTACTGATTTTATGACTATCTTTGGCTTAGATGATGGTATTGGTGGCGCCTCTCCTACCGGCCCATTATTTGGTAGTAACATATTACTTGGCTCGTTTGAATTTACTGCTTTAGCAGTTGGAGATACTGTTGCTAGTACTTCTAACAATGACCCTATTTTTGAAGGTTTTTTTACTACCCGCTTCTTTACGCCTACAGAATTTAATAGCGCATCAGCCAATATCTCTGTTGCTGATAGCTCCGCAGTTGCCGTTCCTGAACCTGCAACGTTGGGCTTTTTTATTATAGGTGCTTTAGCTCTATTCGGATTACGTCGTAAGGTGTAATTGAAATAACACGAATGAAAAAGGCGGTGAACTCAGAGTTCACCGCCTTTTTTGTTAGGTTTAGAGCTTCTATTAAAAGTGCTCTTAAATCTGCATCTTGAATGATAAAGGGTATATATCAAATGACTTGAAAATAATCTTTTATTTTGTCATATTCATGTAATATTAATCGACAATAATGAGCTCGAATTAATTTTAATAACTAAATACAAAAGAGAGAATAAAATGAAAAATAGAAGACAAGCAACAGCAAGAAAAAAACAACTTAAAGTGCAACATCATAAAGTAAACTCACGACGTCAATTTTTCTTTAATCAGGTTGTTAATCAAGAGTCATCACAACAAGCAAAAGAAAGTTAAGGCTTTTTTTTTGCTATGGTAAGTCATAAATTATTTAAGTTCTGATGTAAGCTTTAATGCTTTCTTAGCTAATTTCTTTTCACTTCGTCTACGTTTGAAAAATCCTGATAATAACTCACTACATTGCTCAACCATAATGCCATTGTCTACTACTATTTGATGGTTCAGTTGTGATGTTCCTACTAGATTAAAAATACTGCCAGCAGCGCCTGTTTTTAAATCTGGACTTGCATACACTAAACGCTGAATTCTACTATGTACTAATAAACCAGCACACATAGGGCAGGGCTCAAGCGTTACATACAAGGTACAATCTAATAACCTATAATTATTTAGGTACTTGCCTGCTTGACGGATCGCGATCATTTCAGCATGAGCGGAAGGGTCATTGAGTAAAATAGATTGATTAAACCCTTCGCCAATAATCTTTCCTTGATAGACAACGACAGCACCAACAGGAATTTCATTATGTTGTTCTGCTTGTTGAGCAAGTTCATATGCTCGTTGCATAAATACTTGATCATTCTCGGCTGGGACTACTTTCATTAGAGAAAAAGCTCCAATAAATCATTTAAATACCTATGTCCAAGTGGTGTTACTTGCCACGTTTCTTGGTTAGGCGCTTCATCAATACATATCATTAATTGTTTATTTTGTGCTTGTTGTAATGTTGGTAAAATAGTACTTGAAACTAACCCCGTTCGCTGTTGATAATGAGTTAACGTAAAAGGGGAAAACAACCTTAATTGGTTCATCATATACTCAAAAGGTAACTCTTCACTAGATACGGTAGTTAAGTGATCTAGCGGATCTCGATTTGCATCGAGGTACCCTTTAGGGTGCTTTACTTTGACTGTGCGGTGAACAACATTTGTATCCACATCAGTAATTTTACCATGGGCACCACAACCTATCCCTAAGTAATCACCAAAACGCCAGTAGTTAAGATTATGTTGGCATTGCTTAGTTTCTTTTTTGTCTTTTGTCTCTGCTTCTAAACTAAAAGCCGATATTTCGTACTGTTTATAACCAGCATCTGCGAGTAACTTAAAGCCTTCGTCTTGAATATTCCACAAGGTTTCATCTTGCGGCAATTTTGGTGGTTTAGAATGAAAAGCCGTATTAGGCTCTATGGTTAATTGATACCAAGAAAGATGATCGGGTTTAAGATTAATAGCCGTTTTTAAATCATCTAAAGCATTTTCAATAGTTTGGTTAGGCAAGCCGTGCATTAAATCTAAATTAAAGCTTTGAACGCCAGAGTTTGTCGCAAGTTGAGCAGCTTGCTTTGCCTGGTCAACATTATGAATTCTACCAAGTTTGACTAACTTTTCTGATTCGAAGCTTTGTACGCCAATAGACAAGCGAGTAACGCCTGCCTTTGCAAAGCCAATAAATTTATCTGCTTCTACAGTACCAGGGTTAGCTTCTAGTGTAACTTCTATCAATTTTTCTGGTGCAGAGCTTTGTGATGCACCATTAATAAAACGAGAAAACACTTGCTGCAGTAAACTTTCAATCGATTGCGCTGAAAACAAACTAGGTGTACCGCCACCTATAAAAATAGAATGTAGTGGTCTGTTCTGTAAATTAAAACGTTCAATATCTGCATCTAAATCAGCAATCAATGCCTGTACGTAATCTTGCTCCGGAACTTTTGATTTAAGAGCATGAGAATTAAAATCACAATAAGGGCACTTTTCAACACACCATGGTATGTGAATATATAAAGAAAGCGGTGGTGTTGTTAACAAGTTAGTACTCACTATTAATGTCTATGTTTGCAGGCCAAATAGATTGGGGATTAAAGTTACTTGGCTAATTTTTTAATCAGTTGCGCTAATGCTTGGCCACGATGGCTTAGTTTGTTTTTAACATCACGAGTCAACTGTGCTGAAGACAATTGTAAGTCTTCTTGCCAAAAAATAGGATCATAACCAAAACCTTGTTCACCTTTTTTGTCGTTGCTAATGCTCCCTTGCCAAATACCATGACAAATAATAGGCGTTGGATCATTTTCATGCTTCATATATACCAATACACAATGGAAACGAGCTTTGCGTTGTTCAGTAGGGGTATCTTTTAATGCATTAAGGAGCTTGTTCATATTGTCATCATCAGTGACGTGATCACCAACAATATCACTCGCATAACGGGCAGAATAAACACCAGGAGCACCATTTAACGCATCAACTTCTAACCCAGAATCATCAGCAATAGCAGGTAATCCTGTAATTTTAGCTGCATGGCGCGCTTTGATAATGGCATTTTCAACGAAAGTTGTACCTGTTTCTGCAACGTCGGGTACATTAAAATTACTTTGCGGTACTATTTCTATTTGATGTTTGCTAAGCAAGCTAGCTAACTCTTTAACTTTACCTTGGTTGCCAGTGGCTAAAACTATTGTAGACATAAAATAACAGGGCTTTAGGAATGAATAATTGTGGGCAATAATACGGGAAAAAGGAGATAGGTACTAGGTTATATTCTCAAGGCTACAGCCCTAAGTCCTTAATACCTTCTCTTTTGGGTAGCGATTTAATCAACATAAAATTTTTGTGAAAACTTTAATGTTTGTTGTTCTTTACCATCATTAATTTCTAGCGTGAAATGTAATGTTTCTTCATCGTTATAGTTAACTTGCGCTAAGTAATAAATGGCATCACCTTCTTTTACTTCTTCAAACGCTAAGTTTTTAAATTGGCCCAAATTATTTTTTGCTTGGCCAATAATACTAACCGTTTTAGCTGGGTGACCTGCCTTTGTATTATCAAGTACTGAAATATTAACTAATCCATTATAGCGACTACGTGTTATACCGTAAGCTTTAGCTATTTCAGGTGTAAAAAAGGTTGAACCGATTGCCATGTAATGAACATTCATTGAGCCTAATGGCTTCATGTTTTCGGCGTTAGCACTCGACATCACTAATAAGCTTATCGTGATCGCCAATATTAGTTTAACGATTGAATTATGCATACTACTTCCTGATTCGTTGGTTTAAAAAATAGCCAGTTCCATATATGGATAGAACTGGCCGGGTTATTAGTTCTAACTTAACTACTATGTTATTTAAGTAATTAGGGGTCCAAAGTAATCTTTGGTACTGAACTATAAAGCTCCCCAGTAGGGTAAAGATCCTGACAGGAGAATATTGATAACATTCATCGCTAAAAAGGCAACAATCATAGATAAATCTAAACCACCCAAATTAGGAATAATACGTCTAATAGGGTTTAAGAATGGCTCTGTTAGTTGATGGAATACTGCCAAGGTAGGGTTATAACCTTGAACGACCCAACTCATTACCGCCATAATAATCATGATCATAAACAATAAAAAGCCCGCTTGTTTTAGTAAAACTAAAAAGCCGATATAAAAAGCTAATAAACCTAAGCTTTGACCTGTTATGGCTGCTAAGGTGAAAAACTTTAAAGTAGCTACTGCATATGCAATTAATATTGTTGCTAAATCTATTCCACCAAATCCAGGCACAATTCGTCGTACCGGAACCACTAATGGGTTACTCACTTTTACAATGAATTGGCTTAATGGATTATAAAAGTCAGCTTTTACCCACTGTAACCAAACTCTCATGATTAAAATTATTAATAAAGCATCAAAAGCGAATCTTAATAAGTATGTAACTGCTTCCATATTTTCTCCTAAGTAGCAATATAACCTATTGTTATACTGCTATTATATTATTGTAACGTAATCTATGTTTATTATTTGAAACGTTAGTTACCTTTTGCCATTTCTTCGGCTCTGGCGATTGCAGCATTCATTGCGTTAGTCACCATTTCTTCAATACCATCTTTTCTAAACTGTTCAAGAGCTGCAAAAGTAGTGCCGCCTTTTGACGTGACATTTTCTCGTAAGGTACTAATTTCAGCTGTACTATGTTCAACCATTTGTGCTGCACCAAGCGCAGTTTGTTGTACTAACATTCTACTTTCTTCTGCGCTAAAACCTAGCGTTTGAGCGTGTTTTTCCATTGCTTCCATAAATAAGAAAAAGTACGCTGGCGCAGATCCTGCAACAGCAATAACATCGTTAATTTTATCTTCAGTTGGTAGCCAGATAACTTTACCCACGGCAGACATCAATTTATCACTTGCTGCCTTTTGTTCTGCATTGACTTCTTGTGAAGCGAACATACCGCTCATACCTAAGCCGAGTTGTGATGGTGTGTTTGGCATAACGCGAACAAGCGCGGCATTACAATGAAGTGCTTGTTGAATTTGGGTAACAGTTGTACCCGCAGCAACAGAAATGAACAATTTATTTGATATATCCAGTGCACTGCTAAGTTGCTCACAAACATCACAAATAAAATGTGGTTTTACACTTAATACTATAATATCAGCAAAAGTTGCTGCTTCGATATTATCACTGGTATGTTGTACACCAAACTCGTTAGCTAGTTGTACTCTTTTCTCAGGAGACGGGTTGGCAACCATAATGTTTTTTGCTGCAACACCAGAGCTTATTAGCCCGACAATGATTGCACGGGCCATATTACCTGCGCCAATAAATGCTATTTTATTCATGAAAATTATCTACCTTTTTGTGCGAATACGTTTTGTTAGGTTATTTGTGTCAGAGTACTTTTAGGGTACTTTCTTCAGAGGAAGTACTGACTTATATTTAACTTCTCTCTCCAAAAATGGCCGTACCGATTCTGACCATAGTGGAACCATGTGTAATAGCCAACGTTAAATCGTTCGACATACCCATGGATAGCGTATCTACAGTTGGATATTGGGCCTGTAATTTGTTAAACAAGTGCTGCATTTTTACATAACTTGCTTCACCAGCATTCTTTTCTGGAATGGCCATTAATCCTCGCAGGACGAGTTTATCACAATTATTAACGACTTCAGCTAAAGAAAATACTTCATCTACCATAATGCCAGATTTCGATGCCTCTTCACTAATATTGACTTGTAAACAAATGTTTAGCGAGGTATCTTTGCAAGGAACTTGCTGATTTAAATCATTTAAATGTTCATTTAAACGTAATGCTATTTTGGCTCTATCTACACTGTGAACCCAGTTGAAGTTTTGAGCGATAAGCTTTGTTTTATTCGATTGAATAGGGCCAATAAAATGCCAACAAATATTAGATAAATGTGACAGTTTAGAGATTTTTTCTATTGCCTCTTGTAAATAGTTTTCACCAAAGTCACGTTGTCCGGCCAAGTAAGCTTGCTCTATCGCGGCTATAGGTTTTGTTTTACTTACCGCGAGCAAAGTTATAGGATTTTGTCTACTATCGGAAGATGGCTCATTTTCTTGCTTAGATGTAATAGTGGCGTGATGATGAAAATTAACACGAGAACTAGCATGGTAAGCCTGATCTATTTTTGATTTTATTTTTTGAATGTTTTCGTTAATTTCATTCATTATTTTAGCTACTAAAGTTTGACTGATATATTTTTATTGATAATAACAGTTTGTGAGATTGGTATAAAATATTAACTATCGCTATTTTGAGCCATGATACTTTTACCATCTATATTTTGACAAATAATACCACCGAGGTTTTTTATGGATATTACTGAACTACTTGCCTTTAGTGTGCAACATGAAGCATCAGATTTACATTTATCGACCGGGTCGCCACCTTTGATTCGCGTTGATGGTGATGTTCGTAAACTTAATATACCCGCTTTTGATGCTAAAGATGTTAACGCATTAGTCTACGACATTATGAATGACCGTCAGCGTAAAGAATATGAAGAAAAGCTAGAGGTGGATTTTTCTTTTGAAGTGCCTAATTTAGCAAGGTTTAGGGTTAATGCCTTTAATCAAAATAGGGGGCCTGCCGCTGTTTTTCGTACCATCCCAAGTACAATATTATCCCTTGATGAATTAGGTTGTCCTGATATTTTTAGAGATATTTCCGATACCCCACGTGGTTTAGTTTTAGTTACAGGACCAACAGGCTCGGGTAAGTCGACAACGTTAGCTGCAATGGTTGATTATATTAATGATTCGAAAAACGATCATATTTTAACTATTGAAGATCCGATAGAATTTGTACACGAAAATAAAATGTGTTTGATTAACCAACGTGAAGTACATCGTGATACGTTAAGCTTCGAGGCGGCATTACGTTCAGCTTTACGTGAAGATCCAGATGTTATTCTTGTTGGGGAAATGCGTGATTTAGAAACTATTCGTCTTGCCATGACTGCCGCTGAAACGGGGCATTTAGTTTTCGGTACCCTACATACAACCTCTGCCCCTAAAACCATTGACCGTATTATTGATGTATTCCCTGCAGCAGAAAAAGCAATGGTGCGCTCTATGTTGTCAGAGTCACTTAGAGCCGTTATCTCTCAAACGTTAATTAAAAAAGTGGGTGGTGGTCGTGTTGCAGCGCATGAAATTATGATTGCTACACCCGCTATTCGTAATTTAATTCGTGAAGATAAAATTGCACAAATGTATTCATCTATTCAAACCGGTATGTCTAATGGTATGCAAACGATGGATCAATGTTTACAAAATTTAGTTAGTCGAGGCATTATCACTAAAGCCTCAGCCATGGAAAAAGCGGTTGATAAAAATCAGTTCAAAAGCTTTTAAATTATGTATGAATTATTAATATAGGAATAATTAATGGCCTTTCATCAGTTATTAGAAAAGATGGTTGCTGCACAAGCTTCCGATATGTTTGTTACCGCGAAGTTGCCCGTTAGTGCTAAAATTAATGGCGAGTTACAACCTATTGATGACCAGGTATTAACTGCCAAAGATGCGTTAGCCTTAGTGCATAATGCGATGAATGAAAAGCAAATTCGTCAATTTGATGAAGAAAAGGAATGTAACTTTGCCATTTCAATTGATGGGATTGGGCGTTTTCGTATTTCTGCTTTTTGGCAGCGTGATATGGCAGGTATGGTCGTTCGTCGTATTGTTACTGAAATACCTGATACCGACGAGCTTGGTTTACCTTCTGTATTGAAAGATGTTGTGATGTCAAAACGAGGGTTAGTACTTTTTGTTGGCGGTACCGGCACCGGTAAGTCAACGTCGATGGCATCATTAATTGGTTATCGAAACCGCAATTCACGTGGACATATTCTAACTATTGAAGATCCGGTGGAATTTGTTCATGAACATGGAAAAAGTATGATAACTCAACGTGAAGTAGGGTTGGATACTGAGTCGTTTGATGCTGCCTTAAAAAGTTCATTACGACAAGCACCTGACGTAATTCTGATTGGTGAAATTCGTAGTAAGGAAATCATGGAGCACGCGTTAAGTTTTGCTGAAACAGGCCATTTATGTATTGCTACTTTACATGCGAACAACGCAAACCAAGCGATTGATCGAATTATGCATTTAGTACCAGCTGATCAGCATGGTAAGTTACTGTTTGATTTAGCATTGAACCTTCGGGGAATTATTGCTCAGCAATTGGTACCGACTAAAGACGGTACTAGCCGAGTAGCTGCGATTGAAATTTTATTAAACTCGCCTTATGTCTCAGAGCTTATTAAAAAAGGTGATGTTGGTAGTCTCAAAGACGTAATGAAAAAATCTAATGAGCAAGGGATGCAAACCTTTGATCAAGCATTATTTAATTTATATGAAGAGGGCTTGATCACATATGCCGATGCACTGCATCATGCTGATTCACCCAATGATTTACGTTTGATGATTAAATTGCGAACTAATGATCAAAGTGGAACAGGTGGATTGAGAGGTGTAACACTTGATGGCTTTGACGACCCTATCGATTGATGGTTTCGATAAGCATTAGTTGCTAATTTTTTAATGGTTGGAAGATTGTTAATTGTTAGCGGCTAATTTTACTTTATACCTTAATGCTAATACCTTTAATAAATCTCGCCAAGTAATAATCCCTACTGGTTCATTCAGCTTATTGACTACAGGTAAACAAGAAACATGGTTATCATGTAACAGTAAAACAGCTTCATTTAATGATTGCTCTGGTTGCGTTTTAATCACATTTCTAGCCATTATTTGATGCATTTTCTTTTGCATTAACGCCGTATCTCTATGGGTTTCGTGGCTCGTGCCAACAGTCGGGCTCAAATGCTTATATAAATCTCTATCTGTTATGATCCCAGCTAATAAACCATGATCATCAATAATAATTACGTGGTGTATATTATTATTTTCAAAGATTTCTTTAGCCTGACTTAATGGTGAATCCATAGAAAGGGTGAGCAAGTTTTTTTGCATTATGCTTTCAATTTTCATAGGTCTTTCTATTTATATGATTATATTAATGGTCATTATCACGATAAAAAATTATCGCCATAAGTAAAATTCTATGCTTAGATAGCTCATCGGATCAGCTTAACTAACTGATTAATTTTGCATGTTAATAAACTAATCAATTCGATGTAGTATAGCAATAGTTGTTACAACTATTTTCTATGACTTATAAAATTAATTCCCAGGTAATTGAGGTAAATAAGAATGGCTAATAATTTATATAGCGAATTAGATGATCAACAAGAGATTGGTCAAATTGATAATGTTTTATTGATGCAAAAAAAAGCCTTTATTAATGATCCTTATCTATCTGCACAAGCACGTATAGATGATTTAGTTAAATTAAAATCAGCTATTCTTAGCTCTCAAGAGGCTTTACTTAAAGCACTGTCAGAAGATTTTGGCTGCCGTAGTGTTGACGATAGTAAGATGGCTGATTTAATGCCTACAATTATGGGTATTAATTACTCGATTAAACATATTAAAACATGGATGAAGCCATCAAAACGTCATGTCGCTTTACTTTTTCAACCAGCGAAAGCTTTTGTAATGTATCAGCCGTTAGGCGTTGTTGGCATTATTACACCGTGGAATTATCCGTTATTTTTATCGCTTGGCCCTTTAACAACAGCACTTGCTGCTGGGAATAGAGCGATGATTAAAATGTCTGAATTTACGCCCGCGACAAATGATGTAGTAAAAGAAATGCTGTTGAGTATATTCTCAAACGATAAAGTGGCTGTAATTAATGGTGGTCCTGATGTTGCTTCTCACTTTTCTGCACAACCTTTTGATCATTTGATTTTTACTGGGTCAACCCGTGTTGGCAAAATAGTCATGGCAGCAGCAGCTAAAAATTTAACACCTGTTACTTTAGAGTTAGGCGGTAAATCACCAACAATTATTGATGATGAAATTGAGATTAACGATGCTGTATGCCGTTTTATTTTAGGTAAAACGCTTAACGCGGGGCAAACGTGTGTCGCACCAGATTATATTCTTTGTCCGAAGGGACGCGTTGATGAGCTAAAAAATTCAATAAGCAAACAATTTAATAAAATGTACCCTAGTGTGGCTAATAATAAAGATTATGGTGCAATAATTAATGACATGCAGTTACAACGATTGAACCATTGGCTAGAGGATGCTCAAGCTAAAGGTGCTATTTTAACGCCATTAGGTAACGATAATCAGCAAGATTGCTTGTCAGCAGGAAAGATTCCATTAACGCTAGTTAATAATGTTAATGACGATATGCTGTTAATGCAGGAAGAAATTTTTGGCCCTATTTTACCCATAGTTAGTTATAAGGATATAGATGAAGTGATTGCTTATGTAAATGCTAGGCCTCGTCCACTGGCTTTATATTTATGTAGTTATAATGCAGATATTCAACAGGCTGTACTTGAAAGGACACATGCGGGAGGCGTTTGTTTAAATGACGCAGCAATGCATGTTGCTCAAGACGATATGCCGTTTGGTGGTATAGGTCCATCAGGTATGGGACATTATCATGGTCATGAAGGTTTTTTAACTTTTTCCAAAGCAAAATCAGTCTTTAAAAAAGGTAAGATAAATACGGCATCTACAGCATTTCCTCCTTATAATAAATTAATTCATAAGCTCATTTATAAGCTATTCTTAAAATAATGTTCTCCATTTATCAAAGGTAGGTGCTTACGGCTCTGTTCGTTATTTTATAATGAATGATCAGTTTCACCCCTGTAATAAAAATGTCATATAAGTGTCATATAATCTTCGTAGCTAAAATAAATTAAGCGTATATAGGTCGATTTCACTGTATTATGTCAACTTGATTAAGTTATTCTCCACTCAAATTTAATCAAATTGGTATTGTAGGAAAGTTTAACTTAGTTAAATAAATACGGTATGATCAACATTAATTGATTTACAACGAAAATAATAACTGGAAAATATCATGGCCAGCAATTCAATATTGGGTGTTTTTGCAAAGTCCCCAATTAAACCATTAGTAAAACATATAAAATTGGTTGTTAAATGTAGCAATCAACTTATTCCATTTTTTAACGCTTGTAGCGAGCAAAACTGGAGTGAAGCAGCTAAGGTTCGTCGCAAGTTATCGAAATTAGAGCAAGATGCGGACGTATTGAAACGACAATTACGTTTAGAGCTGCCGGGTGGTTTATTTATGCCGGTAGACCGAGCTGATTTGCTTGAGCTACTTAGTCAGCAAGATAAAATAGCGAATAAAGCTAAAGATATTTCGGGGCGCATTCTAGGTAGAAAGTTAGAAATTCCTGAAAGTTTACACATACAATTTGATGCCTATTTAGCACGCTGTATTGAAGCGACTGAAAAAGCAGCCGAAGCGATTAGTGAATTAGATGATTTATTAGAAACTGGCTTTCGTGGACGCGAAGTAGAGCTAGTTGAAAAAATGATAAATCAATTAGATGAGATTGAGAAAGATACTGACAACATGCAAATCGTGTTGCGTAAAGATTTACTTGCTTTAGAAAGTGAGTTAAATCCCGTTGATGTAATATTTTTATATCAAATTTTTGATTGGGTTGGTGATTTAGCTGATCTTGCTGAGCGTGTAGGTGCACGTTTAGAAATTCTTTTAGCTAGAAAATAGGGTTTAACCGATGGAAATTATACAAAATTCAGGCTCTATTTTAGTCATGATCGCCGCTATTGTTGGTTTGTTTATGGCGTGGGGCATTGGTGCTAACGACGTAGCAAACGCAATGGGCACTTCAGTTGGCTCTAAAGCGTTAACTATTAAGCAAGCAATTATAATCGCTATGGTATTTGAATTTGCCGGTGCTTATTTAGCGGGTGGCGAAGTTACTTCAACGATTCGTAAAGGGATTATTGATGCTAGCTTTTTTATAGATTCACCTGAATTACTCGTCTTTGGGATGATTTCAGCGCTATTTGCTGCGGCAACGTGGTTACTTATTGCGTCTGCATTAGGTTGGCCTGTATCTACAACACATTCTATTGTTGGTGCTATTGTAGGTTTTGCGGCAATGGGCGTGAGTGTTGATGCTGTTACTTGGTCTAAAGTGCTTGGTATTGTTGGAAGTTGGGTAATAACACCATTAATCTCCGGTGTTATCGCGTTTATTATCTTTAATAGTGCACAAAAACTTATTTTTGATACGGATAAACCTTTAGTGCAAGCTAAGCGTTGGGTACCAATGTACATGTTTTTTGCCGGTTTTGTTCTTGCGCTTGTTACGATTACAAAAGGGTTAAAACACTTAGATTTACATATAGATACAACTGATGCGTTTATTTATGCCGCTATTACCTCAGTTATTGTCGCTTTAATCGGTAAATATTTTATTAGCCGAATCAAGTTTGATGAATCTGCAGAGCTTAAAACACATTATGCTAATGTTGAAAAAGTGTTTGCTGTGTTAATGATTGTAACCGCTTGTTGTATGGCCTTTGCTCATGGTTCAAACGATGTTGCTAACGCTATTGGTCCATTAGCTGCAGTAGTTAGTATTGTTGATAATGGTGGTGAAATTGCAGCTAAATCAGCAATAGCTTGGTGGATATTACCATTAGGTGGTTTTGGTATTGTTGCGGGTCTAGCTATCTTTGGTCATAAAGTTATTGCAACAATTGGTCAAGGTATTACGCATTTAACACCAAGTCGTGGTTTTGCAGCTGAATTAGCCGCAGCGTGTACCGTTGTTATCGCCTCAGGAGCAGGCTTACCTATTTCGACTACTCAAACCTTGGTAGGTGCGGTATTAGGTGTAGGGATGGCGCGTGGTATTGCAGCAATTAACTTAGGTGTAGTACGTAACATTGTTATTTCTTGGGTAATCACTTTACCAGTAGGCGCAGCATTATCAATTATGTTCTTCTGGATGATGAAAGCGATATTTGCTTAATATCTTGATGTAATCGATATCTAAATGATAAAAATTAAAAAGCCGCAATATTAATGCGGCTTTTTGCTTTTCTGTCGTAGGTGATTAGCTATTACCCAATATACTACCAAGCGGATAAAAATCAGGTTAACGTTTTACTCGCTACGTTCAGTAACCTCAAGTAAATGATAACCAAATTGAGTTTTCACTGGACCTTGTACTTCATTAAGTGGAGCAGAAAATACTACTTTATCAAACTCAGGAACCATTTGGCCTGGGCCAAAAGTACCTAAACTACCACCTTGTGCTTTAGATGGACAATTAGAGTGCTCTTGAGCCACTTCTGCAAAGTCTTTTCCATTTTCAATGTCAGCTTTTAATGCTAAACATTGTTCTTCAGTATCAACCAATAAATGACGTGCTGCTGCTTGAGACATATTTTTTCCTATTCATAACTGTAGTGAGAATTAATTTGAGTAACAATAACGTATCTAGTAATAGATTTAAAGGTAGCTAATCAATTTATTCTTTTGCCTAACTAGCTCTACTAATACCATTGTTATTATATTTGTGATCTTACTGTATATAATAAAAGTAAACCAAGGTAGGAGTTGGGTTGAGTAGGAATGTGTTGGTGATTGAGCATAATGTCGCAATGGTATACTTTAATCAGCACAAAAGAGTAATCGTTTAATTAAATTGCTATAGTATTGATTAAGGTTAAATCAATACTATAGCTGTCTATGGATAATAATATTTTCAATAACAAGTTACCTAATCTTAAACATTTAAACTACTTATTAGCACTTGATAAGCACAAGCATTTTAATAAAGCTGCACAAGCTTCTTTTGTGAGCCAATCAACATTAAGTAGTGCAATCTTAAAATTAGAAGAGCAGCTTTCTTGTCAGCTATTAGAGCGTGATCATAAGAGTTTTGTTTTCACTAGTCATGGTAAACAAGTCGTTTTACTGGCAAAGCAGTTGTTATTAAGTGCGAATGAATTCGTAACCTTTGCTAAACAACAAGAAAGCCAAAATGAAGGGAGTGTGCGAATAGGCTGTATTCCAACTATTGCTCCTTTCTTATTGACTGATTTAGTCTTGCTATGTCAAAGGAAGTTACCAAAACTTAAGCTTTATTTGTGTGAAGACACGACTGAAAACTTAATGATGCAATTAGAGCAAGGAGAGATTGATTGTGCAATATTAGCCTTTCCTATCACCAAACATAATTTTTCAATGCAAATATTGGGTAGAGATAAATTCTATATAGCCGGCGAAGAAAATCTTGTGAACAATATTTTAAATTCACGTAATTATGATAGTTTACCAAAAAGCAGTATATTCCTTCTCAAAGAAGAGCACTGTTTAACTGAGCATACAGTATCAGCTTGCCAACTAGCGGATAATACTCGTATTAATAATTTTTCTGCCTCAAGCATTGCAACACTGGTTCAGATGACGGTTTTTCACCACGGTATTACATTTCTTCCTCAAATGGCGGTAGAAAAGGGCGTTGGGAAGTTTGAAGGTTTAACGATTAAACCAATACAAGATGATGTTTATCGAGATATAGGCATGATTTGGCGAAAAGCAAGTATGCGAGAACAGTCTTTTTTGGCTTTGGGGAAGTTAATATCTGACTTACTGAATAAATGAGTATTAAAGTGACGTAATACTCATTACTGAGCTCGACTTCAATAACAATAGATTAGTTATTGGTAGAAAAGTAAGTCAGAGGTTGGTTTTTAGCTAAACTATTTTAACTAAATTATTTTAAGTAAACGATTATAAGTAGTCTGTTTTAAGTCAACTATTTGAAAGATGAAATAAATTGTTGCAGCTTTTCATTAAAAATCATAGTCATTTCAAAGAACTCATTGTTCTTATATTTACTATTATTTGATGATAAAGCTATACTTTCATCAATAGTTTGAGTCGATAATGAGGGTTTTAGTGCCATTAGCTCTGATGTTGATGATGATTGAATATAAAGCGTGTTGGCCTGTATTAAATTGCTTTTGGCAAATGTAGACCATGAAATTATAGTGATCGAAACAATCAATAATAGTGAAAATAATGTTTTCATATAGTTCTCCTGCCAATTTAGAAATTTAAAGATACATTATAACTATATTTTTTTACAAAGGTAAATACTATATTAATAAGGTATGCAGAATATTTACTAGGATAAAGCGTTTTAATCCATATGATAAGCATATTTATGGAATTTAGTTTTACTAATTAGCGTCATATTGTAGACGTTTACAATAGCCAGAGCTTCAATCTCTGGCTATTATTACTTAACGCATTAACGCATTAACAAATTAACTACTTGTACTAGCCTTTTTATCTAACCTAAATTGATGCAATAATGGCTCTGTATACCCGCTTGGTTGTTCAGCACCTTGAAAAACGAGTGCCGAAGCTGCTTTAAAAGCGATATTATTCGTAAAGTCGGCACTCATTGACTGGTAACTTGGATCTCCAGCATTTTGGCCATCAACAATCTTCGCCATTTTTTCTAAGCTTGCTTGTACTTGTTCTGGCGTGCAAATTTTATGGTAAAGCCAATTTGCGATATGTTGACTAGAAATACGTAACGTTGCTCTATCTTCCATTAAACCAACATTATTAATATCTGGTACTTTAGAGCAACCAATACCTTGGTCTATCCAACGAACTACATAACCTAATATGCCTTGGGCATTATTATCTAGCTCTTCAGTAATCTCATCTATGCTCCAGTTAGTATCTTGCGCCAATGGGATAGTTAAAATATCATCTAAATTAGCACTTTCACGTTGCATTAAATCTTTTTGAAGAGAGAATACATCAATACGGTGATAATGCAGGGCATGCAATGTAGCTGCTGTCGGTGAAGGAACCCAAGCAGTATTTGCGCCGGCTTCAACATGATTTATTTTGGTTGCTACCATATTCGCCATTTGATCAGGTATTGGCCACATGCCTTTACCTATTTGAGCTTTTTGACTAAAACCACAGGCTAAACCAACATCTACATTGTTATTCTCATAAGCGCCTATCCAAGGTGTCAATTTAATATCAGCTTTACGTGCCATAGGTCCTGCGGCCATAGACGTGTGAATTTCGTCACCAGTTCTATCTAAAAATCCAGTGTTGATAAATACCACTCGCTCTTTAGCTGCATGGATACAGTTTTTTAAATTGACACTGGTGCGTCTTTCTTCATCCATAATGCCCATCTTTATGGTGTTAGGCGGTAATAATAGGGCGCTTTCTACACGAGAAAAGAGTGTGTTGGCAAATTGCACTTCATCAGGGCCATGCATTTTAGGCTTAACTATGTAAATAGAGCCTTCATTACTATTACTTAATGAGCCATTACCTTTTATGTCATGTAAGGCTATTAATGACGTGATCATGGCATCTAAAATGCCTTCAGGTATTTCGTTACCTTGTTCATCAATAATTGCGTTATTTGTCATTAAATGACCAACATTACGCACAAACATTAAACTGCGACCTTTAAGTGATATAGTTTCACCCGATAGTGACTGGTATTGTCTATCGCTGTTCATTTTACGTGTAAATGATTGACCAGCTTTAGAAATATTCTCAGTTAAATTGCCTTTCATTAAGCCAAGCCAATTCCGATAAGCAATCACTTTATCTTCACCGTCTACAGCGGCAACAGAGTCTTCACAATCCATAATAGTTGTTAAGGCTGACTCAATTATCACATCGCTTAAAGTTGATGGATCTGCTTTACCTATTTCACTTGTGGCATCAAAAACCAATTCAAGGTGTAAGTTGTTATGCTTAAATACTAAGGTATTTGGCTTGCTGATACTGCCAGTAAAACCAATGAATGATTCATTATTTTGCAATGAGCTTTGTTTGCCATTACTTAAGCTCACCATGAGTTGCTGTTCATTTAAATGATAAGCAACAACATCTTTATGGTTTGCATCAATTAGCGGTATTGCTTGATCTAGGAAATCTTTAGCGTAGCTAATTACTTTTGCACCACGAACAGGGTTGTATGCACCAGCTTTTTCTGCACCATTGTCATTGCTGATAACATCCGTACCATATAAAGCGTCATATAAACTGCCCCAACGCGCATTTACAGCGTTCAGAGCGAAACGAGCATTCATTATTGGTACAACAAGTTGCGGCCCTGCAATAGTCGCAAGTTCTGCATCAACATTTTCTGTAGTGATAGAAAAGTCTTCAACAACCGGTGCTAAGTAACCGATATCCGTTAAAAATTGTTTATAATTAGCAAAGTTAAACTTCTCACCAAAGTTATCTTGATGCCAATTATCAAGTTGTTCTTGTAATTCTTCGCGTTTAATCAGTAATTTTTTATTGTCACCAGACAAATCATTAATAATTTGAGCAAAATCTTGCCAAAATTGTGATGAAGATATTCCTGTATCTGGTAGAGCTTCGTGTTCAATAAAATCAAATAATTCTTGGTTTATTGTTAAGCCTGATAATTTTACGTTTTGAGTCATGTTTTCCTCGCTTACTCTGGTGACATTTCATCTGTTTAGGTAGAAGTTAGATAACACTTCAGTTTAATAACTCTATCCTATTGCTAATAGCATGGACTAGCAATGACAGTGTTATTATAACTATTATTCATTTTGTGAATGTATTTCCATATGTTTTTTAAATTTAGTTATAGTGAATTTCTTACGCTTAAAAAAGTGGTAACAATAAAGGAACCATTATCGGTATTATTAATGCGGTTAATAACGCTGATATTATTAACGCCACTGAGCTATATGCTCCTTGATTAAGGTTGTTCTTTGATAAAATAATGCTACCAATAACATGACTACCCGTTCCAATAGCGAGTCCAATAGCAATATCGCTGCGTATATTAATAAACTTAAGCCAAATTGGGCCTAAAATAGCACCAGAAAATCCTGCAATCATAATGGCAAAAGCGGTTATTGAACTATCACCTTGCAACCGCTCTGTTAAGGTTATACCTATAGGAGTAGTCACTGATTTCAATGATAAAGCAATAGCGATTTCAGTTTGATGAATTAATAACATGGTTAACGAAAAGCTAATAATCATCACAATACATATACCTAACGCGAGTATTGCAATGAGCTCTTTCCAATAGCGTTTTATATGCTGAAGCTGCTGATAAAGAGGGAAGCCTAAAGCAACAGTAGCCGGCTCTAATAAGGCGTTTAATACTTGTGTTGATTCGCGATAACTTGGGTAATCAATATTATTTAATAGTAAGTAGGGTATGATGAAAACAGTAGAGAATAGCATTGGGTTTAACCAAATCAACTGCCATTTTTGCTGAGCCCAAGAAACACTTTGATATAGTGCTAAAGTCATTAAGGTGAGCATTAACGAATCGACTAGATTTATGTTTTCAAATAACATATCAATAATCCTTTGCATCTACAGCTGGTTTTGATTTTTTTGTTAAATATTTTTCAGCTAAAATGCCAACAAAGGTTATTAATATAAAGGTGGTGACAAGAATAATTGCGACTATCGAATAACCATGTCGTTGAAATAATTCAAAATGATTAATTACTCCTACAGCTGCAGGAATAAAGCAAATCCCCATATGCTTTATTCCCCATTGGTTTGCTTGTTGAACTTTATCAGGATTAAACCAACCTAACTGTAATAATAAGCAATACATTATCATGCCGTATAAACTTGCTGGTAAACCGCCGATAACACTGTAAAGCATTCTGCCAGATATTAAGCAAATGCTAATAGCTATTATGGTATAAATAATATTTTTCATTCTAACTCAATTAACTAGAAAGTTTTTATAGGTTTATTTCAACATTATTAAATTTATTGTTAACTCAGAGCTGGTTACCTCAGTAAGCTTTGAGTTAACAAATAGATTTACTCTACATTTGCACTAACCTAGCAGCTTCTATTACCAAATGTCTGAACCATATATGGCTTGCATCATGATGAAGTAAAGGGCTCCATATCATTTTTAATTCCATGTCAGGAATTTCAAATGGTGGTTTAACAATAATATAATTAGCATCGCTTTTATGTAACATAGCGGCTTTTGTTGGTAACGTAGCAATTAAGTTATCTTCAAAAGCAAGTTGCATGGCAACATGGTAGTTTCGAGTGAATACCTTTATGTCGCGTTTCTTTCCTAACCTTGCTAATGATTCATCAACCCAGCCAAGTTTTTGTACGTCGTTTGGATTCATTCCAACCCCAACACCAAAACCGGTTTTTGATACCCAAACATGTTTTGCTGCTAAGTAAGAATTCAAATTGAATTTAGTAACAATAGGATTATCAGCACTTACTAAGCAAGAAAAGGAATCACGCCAAATAGACTTTTGATGAAAGGATTGTGGAAGTTCATCAAAGCGGTTTATGGCCATATCGATTTTACCGGCTTCAACATCATGAAAGGTAACATCACTTGGTGTCATAATATCAATAGTGACATTAGGTGCTACTTTATTAAGAAGTTTTAATAACTTTGGTAGTAGGGTAGATGCCGCATAATCACTGGCCATAATGCGAAAAACGCGAGTACTATTCTGTTCGTTAAATTCTTCTTCGCCTTGCAATGTTTTTTCTAATTCAAGTAATATTTTTCTAATAGCTGGCGCTAGTGCTCTTGCTCTTTCAGTTGGAGACATACCGTCAGAAGTGCGTACTAGTATAGGGTCATTGAATAGCGTTCTTAGTCTTTTTAAGCCATTACTCATCGCAGGTTGAGTAATGTTAAGCTGACCAGCAGCGCGAGTAACATTCTTTTCTCTAAGTAGTACGTCTAAATAAATGAGTAAATTTAAATCAATTTTAGAAATATTCATCAGTTTGATAGCTCTCTCTTGAATCATAATTTAAATGAATATAAGCTAATTTTTATTCTTGTTCAATGATAAATAGTGATTATTTAGTATTATATTAAGAGAAATTAATATTAGGTGAACTTTAATGCATTGTATTTTAATACTTTAATTATTTTAGATAAATGTAAAACATACTATTTCCTATGTGAATGGTGGTAATAGTAATTATATATTTCATAAATAGTGGCTAGTTGGTTATTATTTTTGTTGTCCGGTGTGGTTGCTTTCACAGCAAGTTACACTAACCTAATTTTAGTTATAGAATTTAGATTCATGTTAAATAAGACCATTGGAGAATATTATGTCTAATTATCAAAGCGCAATTGAAGCAGTTAAAGCAATAAAAGAAAAAGCAGGTTCATCTTGGGATCCTATTAATCCTGAATCAGTAGCCCGTATGAGAACACAAAACAGATTCAAAACTGGTTTAGAGATTGCTCAGTATACTGCAGATATTATGCGTGCTGATATGGCTGCATTTGATGCAGACAAGACTAAATATACACAATCTCTAGGTTGTTGGCATGGTTTTGTTGGTCAACAAAAAATGATTTCTATCAAGAAACATTTTGACGGCAAAACTGATCGTCGTTATTTATACCTTTCTGGTTGGATGGTTGCTGCACTTCGCAGTGAGTTTGGTCCACTTCCTGATCAATCTATGCATGAAAAAACGTCTGTAGCTTCTTTAGTTGAAGAGCTTTATACATTCTTACGTCAAGCTGATGCACGTGAACTAGGCGGCCTTTTCCGTGAGTTAGATGCAGCAGCAACAGAAAGCGAAAAAGCAGCAATTCAAGATCAAATTGATAACTATGTAACACATGTTGTACCAATTGTTGCTGATATTGATGCTGGCTTTGGTAATGCTGAAGCGACTTATTTAATGGCTAAGCAAATGATTGAAGCCGGTGCTTGTGCACTTCAAATTGAAAACCAAGTAGCTGATGAAAAGCAATGTGGACATCAAGATGGTAAAGTTACTGTACCTCATGCTGATTTCCACGCGAAAATTCGTGCTTTACGCCATGCTTTCTTAGAGCTAGGTATCGACAATGGTTTAATTGTTGCTCGTACTGACTCTGAAGGTGCTGGTCTTACTAAAGAAATCGCTGTTGTTAAAGAGCCTGGTGATTCTGGCGATATTTATAACTCTTTCTTAGATGTTGAAGAAATCGACGTAACTGATATGGCTGAAGGCGATGTTTGTTTCAACCGTGACGGTAAACTTGTTCGTCCTAAGCGTTTACCTTCTGGTTTATACCAATTCCGTCAAGGTACTGGCCATGAACGTTGTGTATTCGATTGTATCGGTGCACTTAATGCAGGCGCAGATTTACTGTGGATTGAGACAGCAGTGCCAACTGTACACGAAATTGCAGGAATGATGGATGACGTTCGTAAAGTTCATCCAGATGCTAAACTTGTATATAACAACTCACCATCTTTCAACTGGACGCTTAACTTCCGTCAACAGACTTACGATACAATGGTTGAAGAAGGTAAAGACGTTTCTGCCTATGAACGCGCTGACTTAATGAGTGCTGAATACGACGAAACTGAACTATCTGCTGTTGCTGATGAGCGTGTTCGTACCTTCCAAGCAGATACTGCACGTGAAGCTAATGTGTTCCATCACTTAATTACGCTACCTACATACCATACAACGGCGTTGTCTGTTGATAACCTAGCTAAAGAATACTTTGGTGAGCAAGGTATGTTGGGTTATGTTAAGAAAGTTCAACGTGAAGAGATTCGTC
This sequence comes from Colwellia sp. 20A7, assembly GCF_009832865.1. Taxonomy (NCBI): domain Bacteria; kingdom Pseudomonadati; phylum Pseudomonadota; class Gammaproteobacteria; order Alteromonadales; family Colwelliaceae; genus Colwellia; species Colwellia sp. 20A7. The sequence continues at coordinate 1,271,252 of NZ_CP047130.1, forward strand.
AAGGCATTGCATGTGTTAAACATCAAAACATGTCAGGCTCTGATATGGGTGATGATCACAAAGAATACTTTGCTGGTGAGAATGCACTTAAAGCTGGTGGCGCGAAAAACACCTCTAACCAATTTAATTAATCACTAATAGGTTAATCTTTAAAAAGCGATCTTCGGATCGTTTTTTTGTGTCTGTAATTTGAGTATTACTATGATAGCAGGAAAAAGACTAAATTATTGCTGTGCTATTTAAGCAATATAATTTTATGGCTTGTGTTAGAAAGTAGCTTTGCTTAACATCTTTTGGCGGTTTAGTTAATTACACTCGAAAGGTATTAATATGTGTTTATTTTTCAGAGGGAGAATAGAAGAGGGCAATAAGGAGGTAATTATTAATTTTTTACAGTTACTATTATTTTATTTCATTTAGTTTAAGTAAATAATAGTAACTGTAATAATAAAGCGTTAACTTATTAAAACCATATAAGGTTAGAAGTTATAAATTAACGTCATTGATGTTTCTGTATTTGTTTTTTCAAACTCAGGTTGAACTTCAGTGTCATAATCAATACTCAAAGCAAACTTAAGTTGTAAAGCATCAATTAACTGAGCGGTAATAGAGCTTTCAGATTTATAAACGCTGTTTTCACCAGACTCTGTTGCTTGTCTTGCTACGAAAAACTGTTTAAATTGAACATGCTCATTGAATTTGTGAGTATAAAGCGCTTGTGCTTGTATGATAAAGTTAGTACTACTTTCTGAAGGAACTGTATCTGTTGCACGAGTAACATCGTATGTAACACCAGGGCCGATATCAGCAAAAAATGATGACGTTTCGTTTTCAAACCAGTGACGACCCCAACCTGCAGAGAAAGAGCCTTGAGATTCATAACCGCTGAACTTATCTTGTTGATAAGAAAGGTTACCGTAAAGATAATTTTTACCTTCTTCACCGATAGTGTAATTTGTTTGAGTTAAAATATCCCATTTGTTGTCTGTGGTTTCAAACTCGTCATTACCTTCGTCATCTTCTGTTTCTAATTTTTTAGCTAAAATATTGAAAGCAAGAGTAGAACGCCATTTGTCTTTTTCGTATCCAAGGTTAAAAGCCGCTTTAACATCAGCGCTCTTAGTATTACCTGTCTTATATAAAAAACCTAATTCAGCTGATGCTGTATAAGGTGATTTTGCTTCAGCCATATCTTCTGCTGCCACGGTATAAGATAGTAGTGGTAATATACATAAAGTTGAAAGTGCTAATTTATGGTTCATAGTTTTTCCTTTTCAATGATGAGTCATTTTGTGCGGATATAAAAAACCGCTATTAATTATGTGTAATTTGTTTAATTTTTTAAAATATTAGAAGCTATAGACTAATGTTGCGGCTGTTTGAGTATCAAAATTCTTCTGTTCTTCATCTACATTGGTGTTGTAGCCTAAGGTAATCGTAAATTTTAATTGCAGCGTAGAAATTAGTTTTGTTGTGATTATTGTTTCTGATTTGTAAATACTATTTTCATCTGTATCAAGTGCTTGCTTAGCACTTAAATATTCTTTGAATTCAATGTGTTCACCAATTCTTCGTATATACAACGCTTGTAATTGAACAATAAACGTATCTGCGGTTAATTGTGGATCGGTATCGGTTGCTTTGTATAAATCGCGTTTATAACCTGGGCCTATATCTCCCCAAAGCGAGGCTTCGTTACTCCTATACCAGTGACGACCCCAACCCGTTGATATGGAGCTTTGGTTATCAAAACTACTAAATTCATTTTCTTCATACCAAATGTTGCCATAGATATAATTTTGTTCTTCATTATCTAAGTTGTAGTTTGTTTGTGAAGATACAGTCCATTTGTTATCGGTTGTTTCAAAATGTGTATCACCATTATCATAGACAACATCTGATTTTTTTAATAACAAATCGATATTCAATAAACTTAACCAGGCACTTTTTTCAAAACGAAAATCTAACCCTGTTTTTACATCACCGCTATTAGTATTACCCGTTTTGTAAAGGAATCCCAGCTCAATTGAACCAGTAAAAAGAGGGGGAGTTCTAATGTTGCTAGATGTATCAGGAGTTTCTAAGCTAAATAGAATGTCAGCTGCTGTTGCACTTGATGTGTCAGGCTTCGTTTTTTGAAAATTACTTCCTTGTGCATAAGTACTAACAGATAAATACAAAAATGATATCACAATAAGTAAACGGGACATTTTAAGATCTTTTTAGTTTGAAGTATTATATCTAAGCTGCATAAGCACCTTAGAACCAATTAAAAGTAGATTTATAAGCAAACATACAAATGTGGCGTCACTGCGGCTAAATCAAAACTTTAAAAGAGCTCATTATAAAGAAGTTTTGATTAATTTAAAGTAGGTTTTGATGTTTAATAGCAATTCGATTAATTTTATTGCTAATTCACTGCTATTTCAGTGATCTTATAATCAGGTAAGTTTGTTTTCTAATAAGTATAGATGTGTGATTAATTCTTCGAATGGGGTGATTTTTTACATAAAAAAAGGGCCTAAGCCCTTTAAATAAATTCTTTATTAACAAGGACTTTATTACCTAAGTCCTAGCATTAATTATTCTATTTTATTAATGCGTTTAACTTACCTGCTTGATATAAATCAAACATGCTATCAAGGCTGATAGGTTTTATTTTACTTGCATTACCTGCGGTATTAAATGCTTCATAACGAGCAACACAAATATCAGACATTGCTTTGGTTGTTTCGGCTAAAAATTTACGTGGATCAAATTCACTTGGGTTATGCGCTAGAAAACGTCGAGTCGCGCCCGTTGAAGCTAATCGTAAATCAGTATCTATATTAACCTTACGTACACCGTTTTTAATGCCTTCTTGAATTTGTTCAACAGGTACACCATAAGTTTCCGGGATATTACCACCATATTCATTAATAATAGCTAACCATTCTTGTGGTACAGAAGATGAACCATGCATAACTAAATGTGTATTAGGAATACGTGCATGAATAGCTTTGATTCGATCAATAGCTAAAATATCACCTGTTGGTGGACGAGTGAATTTGTATGCACCATGCGATGTACCGCAGGCTATAGCTAAGGCATCTACTTGTGTTTTTTGTACAAAGTCAGCGGCTTCTTCAGGGTCTGTTAACATTTGTTCAAGGGTTAACTTACCAACAGCACCAATGCCATCTTCTTCACCAGCTTCACCTGTTTCTAATGAACCTAAACAACCTAGTTCACCTTCAACTGATACACCACAAGCATGAGCCATTTCTACGGTTCTACGTGTTACATCAACATTATATTCATAACTGCTTGGTGTTTTACCGTCATCCATTAAAGAGCCATCCATCATTACAGATGAAAAACCTAATTGAATTGAACGTTGGCAAACGCTTGGTGACGTACCATGATCTTGATGCATAACTACTGGAATATGAGGAAACTCTTCAATAGCTGCTAGAATCAAATGCCGTAAAAATGGGGCTCCAGCATATTTACGTGCGCCTGCCGATCCTTGAAGAATTACAGGACTGTCCGTTTTGTCTGCTGCAATCATAATTGCGCGCACTTGCTCTAAATTATTTACATTAAATGCAGGAATGCCATAGTTGAATTCAGCTGCATGATCTAGCATTTGACGCATTGAAATTAAAGCCATTGATTACTCCTAATATTAGCCAGTTAAATTTTTGAATTTTAAGGTGTGTTTTTACTGTTTATGAATAATTATTTTTATAACAAACAGTTTTAATAAAGAAATTATAACAGTATTTATACTGTTCAGGCAGTAAAAGTTGTTGTTTTGATGGTTTGGCTGAAAATACGGGGTTGATGCTAGGAATTTACTAGAAAAGTAGTTGAAAAATAAGTAATATTAGGTGGTTATTGTCAATATGTGTGAAAGTTAACCATACTATTGGGTAGGGTTAACTTACTTCGAAGTTCGCTTAATAACTAGGTTTTTGAAGCGTTATAAATACTTTCTATTGCGGTATTTAATATTGTTGTAAATTCTTCTTCTGATTGTTTCGCGCTAAGACCTTGAGTTAACGCACGAGAAAAACTAGCAATCATTTTAGGATTAGCTGCAACTTTTTTATTGGCTTGTTCTCGATCGTAACCACCTGATAATGCTACTACTTTGATCGTGTTTTTATGGTTAATACAGGTGTCGTAAAAATCATCAGTATTAGGTAATGTTAGTTTAAGCATGACTTTTTTATCGTCAGGTAATTTATCTAGTTCGTGCAATAATGCTGATTTAAGTAACGCTTCGGCTGCTGATTTTTCAGGGCTATTAATATCAATTTCAGGCTCTATTATTGGAGTTAAACCTTTTGCTAATATTTGTTTAGCAATTTCAAATTGTTGAGCAACAACATCATTAATACCTTGTTGATTAGCTAACTTTATTACAGAGCGCATTTTTGTTCCAAAAACACCTTGAGAAACAGCTTTATCAAGTAATGAGTCTAGCTCAGGAATGGCTTTCATTAACTGCACATTATTTTTCTCTTCACAAAGCCCTTTATCTACTTTAAGAAAAGGAACAACTTGTTTGTCTTCCCACAAGTATTGCGCTGCAGGTTTACCTGAAAATTCTCTATCTAACGTATTTTCGAATAATATAGCACCCAAAATACGTGTGCCGGTGAAAGCTGAATTGGTCACTATACGAGTGCGCATTTGATGTACTAAATCGTACATTTGTTCGTCATTAGAGAACTCATTCTCTTCTATGCCGTATAAAGCTAATGCTTTTGGTGTACTACCGCCACTTTGATCCAGTGCGGCGATAAATCCATTTTCAGTGATAACCTTTGTAAGCATTGATGCCATACTTGAAGCACTTAAAGCCATGTAATTCTCCTTCAGGTTTGAGCTCGATTTTACGTTAAGCTCAGTTAGTTTGGGTGCGTTAACTTACTCATTTTTTGTATAGACTGCTGAGTATAGTTGATTGTATTCATTCTTTAGCAATTAAGCCTAATTGCTAAAGAATGAATACAAGTAGCAAACTTCATCGCAAATAGATTGCTTTGGAAGTTCGCTACTTGAAAGTACTTATTGGTCTTTGGCTCTTTGTTCTAAAATTTCTACAGCAGGTAATTTTTTACCTTCTAAGAATTCTAAGAAAGCTCCACCACCAGTAGAAATATAAGATACTCTATCTTTAATATTGTATTTATCTACTGCTGCTAATGTATCGCCACCGCCTGCAATTGAAAAGGCAAAGCTATCAGCTATTGCGTTAGAAATAACTTCAGTGCCTTTAGCAAAAGCATCTATTTCAAATACGCCAACAGGGCCGTTCCATAAAATAGTACCGGCTGTTTTTATTATTTCAGCAACTTTAGCTGAGGTTTCAGGGCCGTAATCGATAATATCATCTTGCGCATCTACGTTTGATGATGCTTTAATTTCAGTTACTGAATCATGCTTCCAATCGCTAAAACCATCACGAGTTACCGTTACATCATCAGCAAATATTATTTCTGTTTGCTTACAAAGGCGTTGCGCTTCAGGAATTAAATCTGGTTCATATAATGATTTACCTACTTCGTTTCCAGCAGCGGCAACAAATGTATTTGAAATACCACCACCAACGACTATTGTGTCGGCTATTTTTGATAAAGCATCTAAAACAGTTAATTTAGTCGATACTTTTGAACCACCGACAATCGCAACTAATGGGCGGGCAGGGTTGTCTAATGCCTTAGCTAAAGCGGCTAACTCATTAACTAATAATGGGCCACCACAAGCAATTGGTGCATACTTAGCGACACCATGAGTACTTGCTTGTGCGCGATGCGCAGTGCCAAAAGCATCCATTACAAACACATCACAAAGGTTTGCTAATTGCTTAGCTAAAGCATCATCATTTTCTTTTTCGCCTTTATTAAAACGAACATTTTCAAAAATAACAAGTTCACCTGAAGCTACTTCTACGCCTGATAAATAATCTTTTACCAAACGTACAGGATAATTAATAGCGCCAGCTAAATAATCAGCAACAGGTTTAAGTGAGTACTTATCTTCATACTCTCCTTCAGTAGGACGGCCAAGGTGTGACATTACCATCACTTTAGCGCCTGCTTCTAAGGCTTGTATAATTGTTGGTAATGCAGCTTGTAAACGAGCATCAGAGGTAATTATTCCATCTTGAACTGGCACGTTCAAATCTTCACGTATTAAAACGCGTTTATCTGTAAGTTCCACATCTGCCATTTTGATAATTGTCATTTCTACTCCAAATAAATAATAATCTGTTTGACTAACACTGGTTAGTCGTTTTCTAATAAATCAGTTGTTTTTAATGAAAACTCTGCAAGTAAATCGTGAATGAATCGATTTAACTCTCCTGCCATCAATGAAAAATCGGCGTCAAGTTTAGCAACAATATCGTCACCATCTATATCATCATTTTGCTCTTGAATTACGTCAAAAAATTTAATACGTTTAATAGATAAATCATCACAAAGTATAAAAGATAATGACTCATCCCATTCAAGGGCAACTTTTACCATGTATTTATCTGCATCTAAGTGAGACTTTATTTCATCGCTATCTAAGTCTTGGTTTTTAACTCTGATGACAGCACCATCGTCACCTAATGCATTAAATTCAGCTTCCATACCTAATTGAAACTTAGGACCTAAATCTTTCTTAACTAACCAATCTGTCATCGTTTCGTCAGCTTGAACATCAGGCTCTAAAGTAGTTACCGGAAGAGTGCCTAATACTTTACGAAGCAAAGCAAGTAAATCTTCTGCTTTTCCACGAGCACTTGCATTAATAACAATAATGTTATCTTTAGGACTAATATAGGCATGAGTATCTGAAATGCGAGAAAAAGCACGCGGTAGTAATTCAAAAACAATATCTTCTTTAAATTGTTCTTTTTCTTTTTTTGTTGCGCCACGACCTTGTTCTTGTTCAAGCAAAGCGATCTTTTCTTCGATCATATCTTTGATTACAGGGGCAGGTAATATTTTCTCTTCTTTTCGTGCACATATTAAGAAATTACCATTTGCACTATGTACACTGGTATCTCCATGTTTTCCTAAGGCATTTACCCAGCCAAAGTGTGATACTTCTGTAGAGCCACAAGGAGTGAAAAGATGTTCACTCAGATGTTTTTCTAAATCTTCCTCTGAATGTTCAAATGGACGAGTAAAGGCGAAAAAATATAGGTTCTTAAACCACATAAAAGGATCCTAGCTTGGGTGCTCACCTAATGGATACGGAGTGAGGCTAATTTTTAAAAAAGCCATATTACCTGAAAAAAAGCAGTGGATCATTAGCATTCAATAAAAGTTATGCTTAAGCAAGTTCAAAAAAAATATTTTACCAGTACTTAATAGCGTTAAGATTATGTTATGTACGCATATCCGGTATTTCTATATGGTATCTCAGGCCTTGATTTATTTCACTATACGCGGTAATTGTTCCATTTAAGGTATCCGTTACTAATTTTTTAATAATGTGGGTACCTAACCCCGTACCGCCTTTATTCGATTTTGTTGTATAAAATGCATCAAATAAGTTTTCTTTGGCTTCTTGAGTAAGACCATGGCCATTATCTTGATAGTCAATAAACAAGTTATTATGATAATACTTTACATCAATAGTTATTTGCCCGCGGTTGATTTGTTCGAAACCATGAATGATTGAGTTAATTATTAGGTTGATCAGTATTTGCGCTATGGCGCCTGGATGACTACATATTTCGATATTCTTATCACAATGTACTTTAATACGATGGTTCGTTTTCTTTAATTTGGGATGTATAGATTTGATGATTTCATCAATATAACTGGAAATATTCACTAAACGAATTTTATCTCTCGCTTGATCTGTCGCTATATGTTTAAAGCTAGTTATCAATTCAGATGCTCTATGAAGATTATTGGTTAATAATTGCGTACTTTCAGTGGCTTTTTGAATAAAGCTTTCGATACTTTTTCTTGATATTTTATTTTGGTCGAGAGTTTGCTGTAAATGAGATATTTGCTCAGATAAATAACTTGATGAAGTAATACTAATACCTATTGGTGTGGTGATTTCATGAGTTACCTCTGCTGACAGTTGGCCGAGTGACGCCATTTGTTCTGCTGCTAATAATCGTTCTTTAGCTTTATTTAATTCTTTAATTGAATGAACTAAGTCTTTATTGGTTGTCGTCAGTGTTTTTTCTGTTTTACTGTGGCGAAGATTTTCTTCTTGCAACGTTTGCTTTTGTTCTCGTAATTCTTTTTGTTGAATTTCCATTTTTAGCATAGTGCTACTTAGTGACGATGTTTTTCTGGCAACTTCTTGTTCAAGTAAAAGATTGTTTTCGTCTATTTGCTCTTTAGCTCTATCGGTTTCTAGTTGAGATACGGCTAACTTTTCCTTAAATTCAACTAACTCATCGATCAAATGGTTATAAGCATCTTCAAGAACATTCAATTCGTTTTTTTCATAATTCATAGAATGGAGCTTAGAGGCCTCAGGATCATCTAAGTCAACTTGTCTAATTTGTCGGGTTAACTCTTTAAGCGGCGTCGTTAAAAGTTTATTAAAGGCTAAGGTGAATAAAAAGACTAAAAATGCAGTTTTAACCATGGCATTACCGATAAGAAAGTAGATACCAACTTCAATTCTGCTAAAAATTACAGCATTACTCGATAATAAGGTAACACGGCCTACTGAGGTTGTACGGCCTGAGAATTCAAATACAAGCGGGAATGAATGACCAAATAAACCTTCGGTAATTGAACTAATACCCTCTGAGGCATCATCTAATGCCATTTTATGTATACTTGATTTTTCAGGAGAAATAACTTCACCTAACTGAGTGATAATGTTATTTGATTCATCAGTAACTGTAATCCCCTTAATCATAGGAATAGCAACGAGTCCTTCTGAAATATCAATGGCCTGTTGAGTATTTAATTCCCAAACTGCACGAGTTAAGCTTCCACTAATTGTTTTTTCTAGGGTGAGAAGCTCACTATTAATATGATTTTTGGTATTAAAATACTCGGCAACTATCTGTATGCCTGTAACACCCAAGGTTAATATAAAATAAAAAGAGAGCACTCTAGTTAGTAGTTTTCGAGATAGACTCTTTACTTTCATATTATTTTATTTCGTTTGTTTGGTTATCATTATTATGACTTTAACTACTTTTATTAAAAGGATAAAGTTTTTTACATAAATATTCTAAACTTCGGTGAATTGAGAAAGGCAACTTAATATACACAAGTAAGTTATCTTGTCATATTTATGTCATATTTTTGTAATATTCAGTGATTGTAGTCTTGTATTGTCATATTATGTAAGAAAATGACAGATATATAATCTAAAAATAAAGAATATTTTTAGAGTTTAAAAGGCTTAAAACATGAAATTAGTAAAAGGTGCCCTTAGTTTAATGCTTTGTTCAGTTGGAATCGGCTCGGCTTATGCTGCAAATGTTGATATTTATGGTCGGGCGAATGTTTCCTTGCAATCTTCTGATGACGGCGAAGGTCGCTATAGCGAACTTAAAAGTAATGCTTCTCGAATCGGTTTTAAAGGCACTCATGATTTGAATGACGACTTAGAAGTTGTCTACCAAGCTGAGTTTCAGATAGATATTGATGGTGATTCTGACGATGCTTTTACTGCGCGTAATCAATTTATCGGCTTAAGAGGTGCTTTTGGAGAAGTACTATTAGGTAAAAATGATTCAATATTAAAACAATCTCAAGGTAAAACTGATTTATTTAGTGACTTAAATGGTGATATTAAAACACTTTGGGCGGGTGAAAACCGTTTGAGTGATACTGTTACTTATAAGTCACCTAAATTTAATGGTTTCCAATTAGGTCTAACCTATATTGTTGAAGACTCTGTAGAAGGTGAAGATGCGCTATCTATCGGGGCTTTTTATGGTGATAAAAACCTGAAAAAATCTCAAGTATATGCAGCAATCGCTTATGACGCAGAGGTTAAGGGTTTTGACACTATCAGAGCAACAGTACAGACTAAAATTTCAGATGTTATTGTAGGCTTGGTACTTCAAAATCAAGAAGATATTGCTACAGGTGCCGAAATGGATGGTGTGATGGTTTCAGCTAAATATACCATTGGCGCTACAACGCTTAAAGGTCAATACCAAATAGCTGATCATAAAGGTAGTGATAAGAATTCAGGTTTAACTGCTGGCGCAGATTATAAGCTAGCAAGTGATACTAAACTTTATGCTTTTTATACAACGTTTGATGTTAAAACAGAAAACCAAGATGCCGATTATTTAGGTGTTGGTATTCAGTATGATTTCTAATGTTAACCGTTATATAACAATATTTATTTATGTTATGGAAAATCGATAAGTAATTAGTGGTGAGATCTTCTTCGAATTGAAATGATGTATTCGCCAGGGTTAAGTAGCAATATGTGTGAACAATTATTAGAAGATAGAACATTAAAATAGTTATTCATAAAAAAGTCGCATTGCGGCTTTTTTAGTTTTTTAATGTGTATTTAACTAAGTAAAAGCGTACTAAGTAAGTACTTATATTAAGTAATTAAGTATGTCACTTAGTCTACTGTCACAAAAGTGTCATTTTTGTTGTGCATAATAGCAACATTGAAAATTACGTGACGTAAATATATTTTAAGGTATAGGTATGAGTGGTTACATTTTAGTTGTTGAAGATGAAACTCCAATCAGGGAAATGATCACCTTTGTTTTAGAGCAAAATGGTTTTAACTCGGTCGAAGCTATTGATATAAAAGAAGCAAAAGAAAGAATTGTTGAACCTTATCCTGATTTGATCTTGCTTGATTGGATGCTACCCGGTGGCAGTGGTGTCAAACTAGCGAAAGAATTAAAGCAGGGTGAATACAGCCGTAATATTCCTATTATCATGCTTACTGCACGTGCTGACGAAGATGATAAAGTGAAAGGCCTTGATGCTGGCGTTGATGACTATGTTACTAAGCCTTTTTCACCTAAAGAATTGATTGCTCGTATTAAAGCGGTAATTCGTCGTGTATCACCGACATTATTAGCCGAAAAAGTAGAGTTTCATGGCTTAAAGCTAGATCCCGTTTCTCATCATGTCACTATCAATGAAGAAGCCTTAGATTTAGGGCCGACTGAGTTTCGTTTATTGCATTTCTTTATGACTCATACAGAACGTGTTTATTCACGTGAACAACTGCTTGATAATGTTTGGGGAACCAATGTTTATGTTGAGGATAGAACGGTTGATGTTCATATTCGACGCTTAAGAAAAGCTATTTCAGGGGCAGGACATGAAGATTTCATCCAAACTGTTCGTGGTGCAGGCTATCGCTTTTCGGGTAAAACAGTCCAAAAGTCTAAAAATTAAATATTGTTGTAAAACAATACGATTAATAACTACTATAACAAGTATAAATAATGCAAAATCATTTGAATATTAAAGACAAGCAGGACTTCCGTTTTCACTCAGGAATAGAAGCTCTGCCTGATGCAGCGCTTATCTTGTCGACTGATTTATTAATTGTTTCAGGTAATAAAAAAGCCCAGCGTTTACTGGGTGTTAATTTTCCTGATGATATTGGTAAGCATATTGAGCATTTACTTGTTGATCCTGTGTTATCCGAATACTTAGCTCAAGATAATTTCGAATCACCTTGTTTAATTACGTCACCTATTAATGATGAACTGCAATTAGAAATATCAGTGATGTCTTTTGGCGGTGAACGTGTCTTTTTAATGTCTCGTGCTATTGCTAAATATCACCGCATGAAAAAAATGCGACGTGAGTTTGTGGCTAATGTGTCTCACGAACTAAAAACGCCACTTACGGTGGTTCGCGGTTACGTTGAAATGATTCAAGAAACTGAATATGCGCTAGACTCTCATTGGCAAAAAGTATTTTGTACAATCGAAGGGCAAGTCTCTCGAATGGAGCGTTTGGTTGAACAATTACTGAATTTATCTAAAGTAGAAAATAATCGTGATGATGACGCGATGAAACCTGTAGATATGCCAAGTCTTATAGAAAACCTTGTTGAAGATGCTAAATGGCTAAATCAACTTAAGCAACATGAGATTCTTACTAACATTACGCATGGTATTGGTATTTATGGTATCGAAACTGAGTTGAAAAGTGCATGTACAAATTTGATTTCTAATGCCATTGCCTATACGCAGCCTCATGGTGTTATTGACATTAGTTGGCAAAAAAATGGTGATAAAATGATATTTAGCGTTAAAGATAATGGCGATGGTATTAAGTCTGAACAATTAAATCGGTTAACAGAACGTTTTTATCGTATTGATAAATCTCGCTCTCGTGATACTGGTGGTTCAGGACTTGGATTAGCGATTGTTAAGCATGTATTACTTCACCATAAAGCTGAATTAGTGATAACAAGCCAATGGGGGGAGGGCAGCGAGTTCTCTATTTATTTTGATGAAAGCTCAACCCATTAGTTAATCTACATTTAAAACGTTATTGACGTATGTTGTGAACAGGCGACTGAAGTCGCCCCTACAAAAATGCCCATATAGAAAACGTCCAACGAAAGAATTGATTATTATCACCGTAGGGGCGAATTTATTCGCCTAATAATGGATATAACATAATACAGCGTTATTGGCGTGTATTGTGAACAGGCGACTGAAGTCGCCCCTACAAACGCCCATACATTATTTTAATAACCAATCAGGAATAATATCTTGAGCAATAACTTCTTCATAACTTAAACGCGGTTTAATTACAGCGAATTTTTTATCATTAACCATTATCTCAGGTGCGTTTAGACGAGTGTTATAGGTTGAAGACATAACAGTACCATAGGCGCCACAGCTTAAAATTCCAATGAGATCGCCTGCTTTTGCTGTCGGTAACTCTCTATTTTTAGAGAAGGTATCACCAGTTTCACAAACCGGGCCAACAATATCGTAATGGGAAACTTCGGTCACCGAATTATTAACCGGTTTTATTTGATGATAAGCATCATACATACTTGGTCTAATAAGGTCATTCATACCAGCATCTAAAATTAAGAACTGGCGCTCTTCCCCTTTTTTAACATAAACAACACTTGATACAAGTATACCTGCATTACCAACAATTGATCTGCCCGGTTCAATAATTATTTTACAATCTAAATGACTAAGGCAATGTTTAACTATGGTTGCATAAGCATTTTTGTCAGGTTCAATTTCATCTTCACTGTAATCTATGCCTAAACCACCACCAATATCAATAATAGATATTTTATGGCCGTCGTTTTTTAATATCGTTACAAATTCAGCTACTTTATTGAACGCTTCTTCAAACGGTACTAAATCTATTAATTGAGAGCCAATATGAACATCGACACCTTGAACGACGATATTTGGTAATGATGCAGCATAACGATAAACTTCTCTCGCTTTCGCTATTGGAATACCAAACTTATTTTCTGATTTACCTGTGGTTATTTTTTCATGTGTTTTGGCACAAACATTAGGGTTTATTCGAATTGAAATTGCAGGGAATTTATTTTTTGTCGCAGCTATTTGACTGATTAATAATAATTCTGGCTCCGACTCAACGTTAAACTGAAAAATATCATTGTCTAACGCTAATGTTATTTCAGCTTCAGTTTTAGCTACACCTGAAAATACAATTTTGTTGGCAGGTATGCCTGCACTTAATGCTCTTCTTATTTCACCTTCGGAAACCACATCTGCACCAGCGCCTAAGTCGGACAGTGTTTTTAATATTGCTTGATTAGAATTTGCTTTTACCGCATAGCAAATCATTGTGTCTAGCTCACTGAATGCTGCTTCGTATTCTAGGTAAGCAGCCTTAATTGCAGAATAAGAATAACAATAGAAAGGTGTAGGAATGTCCTTAGCTATGGACTCTACGGACACATTTTCTATATGCATTTGATTGTCGAAGTAAGAAATATGAGACTTTGTTTTCATAAATAATTCAAAATTGATTTTAATATAGGAATAATATATTTCTTTTTAGGTTGGTAAGCAAGGGATACTCTTACTGATTCCTTTCTTCTAGCAATGAAAAGACAAAATCAACCATTTCAGTTTGTACTGATAGGTGATCTTCACCAAAACCATTATTGACTCTTTCTGCTTCCACATTAATATAACGGTAGCCTTTCATTTCAGCATACACAGATAATGAACCATCGTCTTCTGAGGGGTCGTAAGCGACTTCAGAGTTTTGCAATACAACATTCCATCCTTGCTCTTTTGCTGCTTCAAAGTCTTCTCTATCGGTCATGAAATATAAGTCATCTTCATCATATGAACCATGAGATACATCAATTAAATAGTTAGCCCCGCTAGAGAATTTTTTTTGATAACGAATAATAGAAACATCACCAACACCATTTTTACCATCATTTTCATAACCATTAGTGTTGTTATGCATAGCAACTAATGCCGTTGGTTTGTTATTACCGTTGAGCGCTTTAAGCACAAAATGACTGAGTGTTTCAGCTAATTGCTCAGTTTTATTAACCAAGGCTTTTTGCTCAGCAATACTTGGGTTTAATTTTTTTATGCTTTCTATACGCCCATGTGACGTAAACATACGGTTGGGATCTATTTTTACCTTTGTACCACCAACATTTAAGGTAATAAGACGTTTACCATCTTGCCTTAAAATAATGAACACACCACCTTTATCAACTACTTGCTTAGCAACATATTGATTGGCAACAAATTCAGTTTCGTGTGGAGCAAAAAAGACCCAATCTTTAGTTGAATGGGTATCACCAACAACTTCTAAATAAATATTAGGTTGCTGTGGAAAAACTAGCGCCTGAGATAATACGAATAGTAAATTATGCATAAAGTACTCTAGCTAACCGCTGTTTCAGTTAATATTAATCGCTTATTGGTGGCGTCAAGTTTTGCCATAGCGCCAACAGGTATCGTTGCTATATCATCAATATGTCCAATCATTAAGCCTTTTAAAACAGGAATATTTAAATCGCCCAAACGCTCTTTAATCACTTCTTCAATACTTAATGAGTTTCCTGTAGCAGTGCAATCGGTACATTTACCAAAAACAATACCAGCGAGCTTGTCTAATCGACCAGATATTTTTAAGTGCGTTAACATACCGTCAACGCGGTAGGGCGCTTCTTCGACATCCTCTAAAAATAAAATTTTATTAGTGTAGTCAGGCTCAAAAGGGGTACCGATTAATTTCACCATCAAAGAAAGGTTTCCGCCAATAAGTTGCCCGTGGGCAACGCCTTGATTGATCAAGGTTAGCCTATTGTCTTTTTCCGCTTGTCCTTCTTTTGTTTCAAAAAGAGGCGGTGTGCCAAGATCTATATTAGCTTTAGGGTTAAATAATATATCTTTAAAGCTTTTTAGGGTGTATTCAGTGAAGTTTTGTTTGGCAATCGGTCCATGAAATGTTACTAAACCGGTACGTGCATAAATAGCATTTAATAATGCTGTTATATCGCTGTAGCCAATAAGTGCTTTGGGATTCTTTGCGATAAGTTCATAATCTAAATACGGTAAAATTTGAGGTGAGCCGTAGCCACCTCGTAAGCAAAAAATACCATCAACACTTTTGTCTTCGAACATATTATTAACATCCCAAGCGCGATTCTTATCACTACCTGCAAGATAACCCTTACGTTCAAAAATGTATTTGCCTTGTTTTACCTTAAAACCAAAAGATTTAAGTACATCAATGGCAAAATGAATTTCTTCATCTTCCCTAGTGTTACTGCTCGGCGTGATTAAACCTATGGTATCTCCTGCTTTTAAACGTTTAGGTTTTATTTGGCTTTTTACATCAGGATTAATGCTAGCTTTGGGCGCAGCGTTAGCATTACTAATGTTAGAGAATAGGCTTGTTGCAATAGCTGACGTTAGCATTGCTTTTATAAAGGCACGTCTTTGACTCATGATTATTCCTGTTTTTAACATAATAAAATAGTATCGCATAGGTAATAAATTATTACAGATTTTTTATGTTTATTGAATTTTATATTGCAATAAAAAATATTTTGGTTTTAAAACTTTAACTTTGTGCTGAAAATATACACACATTCTATTTTTATTTCTATTCGTTTTAATATTTTTTTTGTTATGTTTTGTTTTTATATGTCACTGTTTATAATAGTATTTTTTGTCTTGTTGTGTGGGGTTGATAATTTTTAATTATAAATAAAGCTAAAAAAATAAAAATTCTATGTGACTTTTTTGTTGTTTCTTTCGTTGTAAGTTTATCAGGGAAGAAATTATTACTCTGACAGTTTTATCCTGCATTAACTTGATTTTATTCATAAATAGTTTTGGGTAATTAATGAATAGTTAGACGCTATTCATTGATGATTAATATAATAAAAAAGGAAATTATGAAATATTCACCTTATTTAGTTTTTTTTATTGCACTTTTTAGCGCTAATGTTTTTGCTGCTGATGTGCTGGTATCTACACTAGAGGATACCCCGGACCCCGCAACTCGCGGTGGTGAAATTAATTATGCTGTTAAGGTGAGTAACAATGCCAGTGATACAGCAAATGATGTAAGCTTGGCTTTTCTTTTACCAGCAACGACCACTTTTGTATCAGTGGATAATAGCAATTGTGCTTATGATGGTATTGTTAGTGGAACTTCACCCGGTACAGTAAATTGTGCTTTTGGTGATTTGGCTGGCTTGGCTGATATTGGTGTAAACATCGTTATTAAAACGAGTGCTAGTACAGGCGCAACTATAGGGGTTAGTGCAACCGCTGCTACCTCTTCTACTGATATCAATACTGGTAATGATAATGTTACTCAAAATACTACCATTGATAATGGTGCCGATCTTAGTTTAACCATGAGTGATAGTGTTGACCCTGTTACTGCTGGTGGTGAATTTTACTACACATTAATTGTCAATAATGCAGGACCTAATGATGCTGAAGATCTTAAAGTCATTAATACTTTACCTAGCGGCGTTAGTTATGTTTCATATAGCGGCTCTGGATGGAGCTGTGGTAATTCTGGTCAATTAGTCACATGTCCCCGAGATTCTTTGGTTAATGGGGCTAATGCACCCTCGATTATTATTAATACTAAAGTAGAAGGAGCTATTACCGGTACTATTACTAACAGTGCTACTGTTTCAACTACGTCTACAAGTACCAAAGACCCTATTGACAATAACAATACTACAACAGAAAATACTGTCATTAATCCGGGTACTGATCTCAGTATTACTAAAACAGTCGCATCGCCAATTATTGGTGGTGAAACCGTTACATTCACTTTATCTCCTCGCAATAATGGTCCATTTGATGCCAGTAATATAACAGTTGTTGATACCTTACCGAGTGATTTTACGTTTATTAGTGCTACGGGCACCGGTTGGAGTTGTATTGGCACCGTTGGTACTGCTAACCCGGTAACATGTACTCGAACTTCTTATGCTGTCGGTACAACTGATAATATTATTATTACAACTAATGTTCCAGCGACAGGGGCAAATGTTGTCAATACGGTCAATATTCAGAGCGCAACTACTAATGACCCTATTGCGAGTAATAATAGTGACTCAGTAACGTTTGATGTTGTAGCTGATGGCGCTGATTTAGCGATAACTAAGACTAAAGGTCCTAATCCCGTTGCACAAGGCTCTGATATGACGAGTCAGATCAGGGTGAAAAATAATGGGCCTAGGACAACAACGGGGGTCGTTACAGTTGTTGATACTTTACACAACGATGAGAGTTATGTTTCTTCTTCTGGAACAAACTGGACTTGTATTGCTGCAGGAGCAGGCCCTGAAATAGTTACCTGTGAATATAGCAATCAATTAACAAGTGGCTCTTTTTCAAATTATTTATCTATAGTAACAACCGCAAATGCTGCAGGTACATTAACTAACACAGCTTGTGCTTATGATATAGGTGGTCAAACAGACCCTGTTGCTGGCAATCACTGTACTGGTGCTGGTGTATTGAGTACTGCGGCTATTGCTGACTTAGGTATTACTAAAAGTGTTAGCACAACCAGCGGTACAAATGATGTACTAGAAACAACGGAAAGCCGAGCAACTTATACATTAACGGTTACTAATTATGGTCCTAATACACTGAGTGGAGCTAATAATGATGCCGTAGTAGTGACTGATGATATTCCTGGTTATTTTTCAAATATTACTAGTGCTACGCCAAGTGAAACACCAATATCAGTGACCGATAATTCAAGTAAATTCGATTGTACTGTCATTAATGGCACAGTGCGTTGTGAATTGAAAAATGGTTCTACTATGGCCATGAGTGATGTTTCAATTTTTACCATTACGGTTGATCGACCTTTAGCTGATGGCCTTTTGACGAATACTGCAGAAGTGGATTCAGCTGTATTAGGTGATGATGACCCAAGTAATAATAGTGCCAGCATTGACTTAACGGTAAACCCGATTGCTGATGTTGAGATGACAGCATTAACTATTACCCCCAATCCAGCAAAAGCGGGTACAGATGTTACCAAAGTACTTACTTTTAGAAATAATGGCCCATCACAAGCCGAAGGCGTTAAAGTAACCCATACCTTTACTCCTGATGCTGGTTTTACTTACGAGCTAATTTCAGCCGTTAGTTCACAAGGTAGCTGTGATCCGCTTAGTGGTAATGTGCTCACTTGTAACATTGGTACTTTAAACCGAAATGAAACACATACAATTACACTCAATGTACGCCCAGGTTGGGAAGTTAGTGAGTTAACATGGGATTTAGGAAATACATCAAAAATAACGACTACAACAGTAGAGAGCAATACGACTAATAATGATAAAAGTGAAATTTTAGAGGTTGTAAGTGCTGAGTTAGATTTACTCATCAATACCACCGATGTCGAAGACCCTATAAGCTGGACTCCAACACCAGGGGCATTCCCAGCAACGACTGATAACGTTATTCGTTATAAAATGGAAATTACCAATCGTGGTCCTTCTGTCGCTACTAGTGTCTATTTTGACGCTATATTAGCACCTGAGGCTGGTAAACAATTTACTTTTTTATGTGATGATGCAAGCAATAGTAGCTGCGATGTAGCCAACGTTATCTGTGATAATGTAGGAAATTCGGTAACGGGTGCTACTACCATGACAATGCACTGTGAATTACCCGCAACTACTCAGTTAGAGGCTGATGATAAATACACGCGTTATTTATATTTTGAGGCTGATACTCAACCTAAGCCAACAGGCGATACAGTCACTATTACTCCAACAGTCGGCTCTAATGAAACTGATACTAATACAGCTAATAATACAGAAGATGAAAGTACCTCGTTACGGATTCAACTCGATTTAACGGTTGATATAACGCCGTCTAAAACCTCGGTCACTGTATATGAACCTTTTAATTGGACCATGATAGTGGCTAATGATGGTCCTGGGGATAGTGCAGATTCAGAACTAACGAATAATTTACCTGCAGGCATGGAATTAACTGGACCACCGGTTCCTGCTCAGGGTAGTTGTACTGGAGCGGCTAATGATACAGGTTTTGTTTGTGATTTGGAGACCATCAATAATGGTGGCAATGTAATAATTGACGTGCCAGTCCGCTTTATTACTTATCCTCCAGGCGGAACGAGTACCAATACAGCGACTATTACAACAGCCGGTTTCGATTCTGATAGCACTAATAATACTGATAGTGACATAGTGCTGGTTACAAAATCGTCTATTGCGGGTCAGGTTTATGCAGACTTTAATGATGATGGGATAGTAGACGGTAATGAAGACGGTATTGCCGGGGTTACACTTAACTTAAGTGGTACAGATCTTTATGGGAACACTGTTAATTTAAGCGAAACCACGGATGTCGATGGTAATTATTTATTTGATAACCTTATTCCTAGCAATGCTGCTGGTTATAGTATTAGTGAAGTTCAGCCTAGTAGTTTTGATGACGGTTTAGATAATGCTTCAGGAATTTTGGTTACTAATAGTCGTAGCACAGACAACATCAACGGTATTGATTTAATTGCCGATACCAATTTAGAAAACTATAACTTTGGTGAACTATATAAAGGTAGTTTAAGTGGTTTTGTTTTTGGAGATATGGATCAAAATGGCCTTAAAGATATTGGTGATAACGGGATTGCAGGTGTTACGTTAACTTTAACGGGTACTTCTAGCAATGGAGAAACGCTTAATCTAGTACAACAAACCGATGCTGATGGTAAGTATCTTTTTACCAACTTACCACCAAGTAATGCTACAGGTTATATAGTCACAGAAACACACCCTACTAATTATCTTGATGGTCAAGAAAGTATCAATGGTGTTGTACAGGCAAATAGTGAGAATAGTGATAGTTTAACTGCTATTCAAATAACCCTAACGAGTCAACTTGAAAATTATAATTTTGGAGAATGGTCAACGGCTTCAATTTCGGGTTATGTTTTTGTTGATGACAATAATAATGGTCAATACTCTATCAATAAACAGGCTTTAGCTGGGGTTGAATTAACGTTATCAGGTAAAAATATTTCTGATATTGCGGTAACACGAACCACCACAACCGATGTCAATGGTTTTTATTCTTTTGGTCTATTAGATGCGAGCGATAGTAATGGTTATCAAATTACTGAAACACAGCCGACTGATTATAACGATGGTTTAGATAGTATATCTGGCGTTGTTATAACCAGTAGCCGTGGTAGCGATATATTAACGGGCCTTAAATTAATTGCGAACCAAGAGCTAACCAATAATAACTTTGGTGAAATCTATAAAGGTCAATTAAGTGGTTTTGTTTTTATTGATGCTAACCAAAATAGCCTTAAAAATAATAATGAAACAGGAATAGCTAATGTTGAAATGACATTGGTTGGTACGAGTTTATATGGAGAGACGATAAACTTAGTTCAGAAAACAAATGCTAATGGTTATTATCTCTTTACCCAATTACCACCAAGTAACGCATCTGGTTATCGCTTAATAGAAACGCATCCTGCTGACTATCTTGATAATAAAGAGAGTATTGCCGGTATCGTCGTTGCTAATAGTGAAGCGAGTGATACCTTAGACGCTATTCAAATTAACTTAAACAGTAAGCTAGATAATTATAATTTTGCTGAGTGGGCTATTGCGGCTATTACGGGTACTGTTTTTGTTGATGCTGATGCTGATGGTATTTATTTAGCTAATTCAAAAGATGAAGTAGGTATAGCAAACGTTAGTCTTACTTTAACTGGTAAAGATAATGTTGGTGCAGTTGTCGAGCGTCATACAACGACAGATGCAAATGGCTTATACCTATTTGATTTATTACAACCTAGTGATGAGAACGGCTATCAAATTAGTGAAGTACAGCCAAAAGATTATATCGATGGTTTAGACAGTATTGCAGGGGGAATTGTTGCAAACAGTCTTGCTTCAGATAATTTGACTGGCTTAGTGCTAAAAGCAAAGGTGACCTTATCAAACAATAATTTTGGTGAGTTATATCAAGGTAGTTTAAGTGGTGTTGTTTTTGTTGATAACAATAAAAATGGTCTTAAAGATACCACTGAAAGTGGCTTAGCTAATGTTGAATTAACATTAACGGGTACCAGTAAAAACGGACAAGTGATCAATTTAGTTCAACAGACTGATGCCGATGGTCAATATCACTTTACGCAATTACCACCAAGTGATGCTGCTGGCTATAGCTTGATAGAAACGCATCCAACTGAATATCTTGATGGCCAAGAAAGTATTGTTGGTGTGATTGTTCCTAATAGTCAAGGTAGCGATATAGTCACGAACATTAAAACCACCTTAACCAGTAAGTTAGAAGAGTATAATTTTGCTGAATGGCCAATTGCTTCTATTGCGGGTGTTGTTTTTATTGATGCTAATGCCGATGGTCTTTATACAGCCAGTGAAACAGGTATCGCCAACGTCAGCCTTACCTTAACAGGCAAGGATCACTTAGGTAGTAGTGTTTCTCGTACTGTAAAAACGGATGATGAGGGTAAGTATTTATTTGACTCATTAGATCCGAGTGATGCTAACGGTTATCAAATTAATGAAGTACAGCCGGCTGAATACTTGGATGGCGCAGAAAGTATTGGCCAGCAAGTTATTGCTGATAGTTATCAAACTGATAGCATTATTGACATACAACTTGCACCAAACACACAGCTTGAAAACTATAACTTTGCTGAGTTAGAAGGTGCGTCACTCAGTGGTGAGGTTTGGGTTGATGAAAATGATAATGGTGAACGTGAAGAAAACGAATTACTAACAATTGCAGATGTCACTATCACATTAACAGGCCTTGAATCTTGGCAAGAAGATGAAAATGTTGAATATACTCAAGTAACAGATAGTGAAGGTAAGTATAACTTTGTCGGATTACGTGCTGGCACTTATGTTATTAGCCAAACACAGCCTGCAGCATGGCACGATGGTAAGGAGCACCTAGGTAGTTTAGAAGGTGAGGTTACCAATGATCAATTTAGTAATATTATCATTGTTGCTGGTAATAACGGCGTAGATTATAACTTTGGCGAACGCGGTAGCCTATTAAGCGGCAGAGTATTTAATGATCAAAACCGAGACGGTAACCGTTCAGAAACTGAGCCGGGTATTCCAAATGTTGTTATACAGCTTGAAGGTATTGATCTTGATGGTAATCCGGTCGTTCGCAGTGTATTAACTGGGGTCGATGGTCGTTATACCTTTGAACATTTACCATTACCTAATAGCCAAGGTTATTTGGTAACGGAAACACAGCCAAGTGATGTAGATGATGGACTAGACAGTATTGGTAGTCATGGTGGTGAGTTACACAATGATTCATTCAGCGAGATTATTTTTACTGCACATATCAGTCATCTTACTGACTATGATTTTGGCGAGTTACTTAGAGACCCTGCTAGTATCAGTGGCTTGGTATGGTTAGATAGTAACCACAACCGTGATGAAGATGAAGGTAATGGTCTTGAAGGTTGGACCGTTCAGCTTATTGATACACGAGATAATCCTAAAAATAATCAAGATATAACACCTATTGCGGTCGTAAAAACAGACAGCAATGGTCGTTATTTATTTGAAGGTTTATCACCGGGTGTTTATGAAGTGCGTTTTATGCACGAACAAAATGGTGCTATTTATGGCTATGGTGTTTCCGATGAACCAGGCGCTGATTTATCTTTTGGTACTATTCGTAACATCACCTTAGAGGTTGGTGAAGATATTGTAGAGCAAAATCTACCGATTGATCCGTCAGGTATTGTTTATGACAGTAAAACTCGAGAGCCTGTTGCGGGTGCTACTGTTCGTTTTGAAGGGCCAGCAGGCTTTGATCCAGAACGTGATTTAGTTGGTGGTTTAGATAATGTAGAACAAATCACCGGGGCAGATGGTGTTTATCAATTTCTAATTTTTAATTCTGCACCTAAAGGGGTTTACACCCTTGTCGTGACCGAACCAACGGGGTATTTACCCGGCGTATCTAGAGTGCTTCTGGCGTGTACTAATACTGTTGATGTGCTTGCCTTTCCAAATCCAGCGTTGGTACAACGTCAAGATAGTCCTCCTGCATTGAGTGCTAGTGTTCAAGATCCTGAAACTTGTGGTACTACATCGGCAGATTTTTCCGACGGAGACGAAGGAACACAGTATTACTTAACTTTCAATATTGACCCGTTATTACCATCAGGCAATGTTGTTAATAATCACATTCCTGTTGATCCTATTGATAATGAAATGTTGGGTGTCATTAAAACGACTAACGTGAAAAATGCTTCTCGTGGTGATTTTGTTCCTTACTCTATTGTTGTCACGAATAATCAAAACTTTAGTTTGAGTCAGCTTAGTGTCATTGATCAATTGCCGCCAGGATTCAAATATGTTGAAGGCTCTGCGACCATTGACGGCGAGAAAGTTGAGCCTCTGGTTAATGAACGACAACTTGTTTGGTCTGATTTAGATTTCAACCCAAATCAACAGTATCAAATTGATCTTATAACTATTATTGGTGCTGGTGTTGGCGAAGGTGAGTATGTCAATCAGGCATGGGGTGGATATTTACAAAGTCAATTAGTTGTTACTAATATTGCTGACGCGACCGTACGTATTGTGCCAGATCCGTTATTTGATTGTTCAGATATTCTCGGAAAGGTATTTGATGACTTAAATGCTAATGGTTACCAAGACAAGGATGAAGCTGGCATACCCGCAGTACGTTTAGCTACGGCAAAGGGACTAGTAGTTACTACCGATGAACAGGGCCGTTATCACATCGCTTGTGCTGGTGTACCTAATGAAATGCGCGGATCTAATTTTATTCTTAAAATTGATGAACGTACATTACCGTCTGGTTTTAGAATCACGACTGAAAACCCAAGAGTTGTTCGTTTAACGCGCGGTAAAATGGTAAAAGCGAACTTTGGTGCGACCATTCACCGTGTTGTTCGTATTCAGCTAAGTGCTGGTGCTTTTGAAGGAGATAAGTTAAATGATGAGTCTCAACAACAATTGCAATCAGCGATTAAGGCGCTGCACTTTAAACCATCGATTTTACGTTTAGCTTATGCCAAGCATGATGAAAGTGATGACTTGATAGAACGTCGCCTAACTTTATTACGCGAAAGTAGTGAAAAATTATGGCAAGAGTGTGACTGTCAATATGAACTGATTATTGAACAAGAGATATACCGGGATGAGGGAAATATTAAAGATGTTGTTAATGTAAGGAGAGCTGGTAATGAGTAATTTAATCGTGCGTCGAAGTTTACTAGCTAGTTCAATCGCGCTTGCTATATCTACCGCAATACCTGTTGTTGCTGAGCAGTTTTGTGAAGAATCCAGTGTTTGTACTTCACGTGATTCCGCCGGGCGGGTTAGTGAAAACAACAATCAAGTACTTGTTAAAAAACAAGAGAATGCAGAGAAAAATTTAGCGAGTGCATCTTGGGTTTTCCTTGGCTTGCCTGATGTAGCAAATAATAGTCAAGCAACTCTTGCGCTTGAACCAAAAACGTTAGAGATGGATAATTTACCTCAGGTTAATTTTCCTTCAGGAAAACATGCACTGGCCAAGGAATTAACATCAGTGTTTGATCCGGCTATTGAAAGCTTGAAAGGAAAGAAAAATGTACGATTACATTTTGTTGGTCATGCTGATAGCCAAGCATTAAGTACGAGAAGTCATAAAGTTTATGAAAGCAATGTAGCGTTATCAATGGCTAGAGCCAAGGTTGTCGCTGAGTATTTTCAACAAAAACTGTCATTGGCTGATACCGCGGTAACCATTGAAGGTAAAGGCAGTAATGAACCACTCACGTCTAATTTAACCGAAAAAGACAGAGCTCAAAATCGTCGAGTAGAATTAAATGCTTGGTTTGATGATGAGGTTGTAATACCTAAACCTTCAATGTCGATGATGCGCAATGATGTTTGTCAGTTTACTAGTACAGAGGCTCGTCCATTAATCATTAGTATTGATGGACAAGTATTGAACGACATAGAGCAAAGTAGTAATGCAGATCATCAACGTTGTACTGATGTTGCCTTGGATCAAGCTGACATTAAGTTACAGTATGATAATTTATCAATAAAACCAGCATTAAATATGACACCTGTGCTGCAAGAGATTGATGAACATTGGCAAATATATTGGCAAGGTTATAGCAATTATCTTAATTTTATTGATAAAGCAGAGGTACGTGTATTTAGTAATATGCAATCATCTCAGGCTGATCCTATTTTGATCCTTGAGCTTAATGATGCACTTCAAGCTCAGTGGACACTGCCTGATACGCCATTGGTTGAATATCATTACTTATTAAGAGTCTATGATAGTGAAGGAAATTTTGATGAAACACAACTCTCGACTATGCCTACAAGTACGCCTATACGTCCTGATTTATCTGTAAATCAAGCAACGTTAAGTGGCTATGGCGAGAGTCGACTTGTATTGCAAAATATCCCGTTAAGTGGTGGAACGTTAACGGTTAATGGCAAAAAAGTGCCTGCAGAACATCACGTTTACTTTTTAGGTCAGCAAGTACCGGTTAACGAACAAGGTGAGTTTGTAAATCAACAAATAATACCTTCTGGGCAATTCAATGCGGAAGTGGCAGTACTTGATAAAGATGGAAATGGAGAATTATTTCAACGTCATCTTGAATTGAAAACAGATGATTGGTTCTATGTTGGCTTAGCTGATATAACCCTAGGTAAAAACTCTACCAATGGTGCTGCTGAGCTTTTGACTCAGGATGATGCCTTTGATGATGACCTCTTTATTGATGGGCGTCTTGCCTTTTACGCAAAAGGTAAGTGGCGTGATAAATACACCATCACTACCAGTATTGATTCAACGGAAGAGCCTTTAGAGGACTTGTTTTCTAATTTTTCCAAAAAAGATCCAAGTAGTTTATTACGCCGATTAGAAGAAGAAAATCATTATGCGGTTTATGGCGATGATTCAACACTTGTTGATGACGCGCCTACGCAAGGTCGCTTCTATGCCAAGATAAACGATTATAAATCGCACTTAATGTGGGGTAATTTTGTCTCTGATATAAATGAGACTGAATTTTCTCGTATTGAGCGCGGACTCTACGGTGCTAACCTTGATTGGAATGGTGAAAAATTAACGGAATTTGGCGAGCGTACTACGCAAGTTGATTTATTCGCTGCTGAAGCAGGTACTAATGCCGCTTATGAAGAGTTCCGTGGTACAGGCGGTTCATTGTACTATTTGGGAAATCAAGATATTAGCCAGGGCTCAGAACGTTTATCCATTGAAATACGTGATAAAGATTCTGGTTTGGTGTTAAGTTCACAGCCTTTAGTTGCGGGTGTTGATTACGACGTTAATGCGATTCAAGGACGAGTTTTATTAACAACACCATTATCTTCTATTAGCCAAGATGATCAAACGGTTAGAACAGGTGGTTTATCGGGTCATTCAGCCTATTTAGTGGTTAATTATGAATATACACCGGGTTTTGATGAGTTAGATGACTTAGCGCTTGGTGGACGAATAAGCCACTGGGTTAATGATAGCTGGAAAATAGGCTTTAGTGGCAGCAAGCAAGATATGGGAATTGAAGACCACAAGTTACAAGGTCTTGATTTAACCTATCGTCACTCTGCTCAAACTTATATTAAATTAGAAGGCGCTCAAACCGAAGGGCAAGGTGTTACAAGTATTAGCTCTAATAATGGTGGCTATCACTTTGGTGACTTAACTGCGCCAGTCGCAACTGATGATAAAGCTCAGGCGTTACGTGTCGAATCTGCATTTCTTTTTAAAGATTTAGGTTTGGACAATAATGGACGAGGAAATATCTATTGGCAAAACCGTGATGCAGATTTTTCAGGCGTCGGTCAATTTAGTCAATATGATACTGAGCAAGCGGGTATTCAAATCAATCTACCTGTGTGGGAAGACACTGCAGCGAGTTTGAAGGTTGACTCGAGAGAGGAGCAGGGCGGTATAGATAAATTTAGTGCCGAGCTAAACTTACGTCACGATCTTGATCAACAATGGGCTATTAGTGCCGGTTTACGCGCAGAAAATAGTGAGGCTACGACAGAAGCTCAGCAACAAAATATAGGTAAACGAACCGATTTAGCTGTCCAGGTTGACTATCAACATGATGCTAATTGGGGGCTACTCGCTTTTGTACAAGGAACGTTAACGCACGACGAAAGTAAATTAGCGAATAACCGTGTGGGTCTTGGTGGTAATTATCAAATATCTAAAAACATTAAGTTAAATGGTGAAGTCTCGGGTGGTAATCAAGGATTAGGTGCCTTAATAGGTACTGATTATCAGTATGATGATGCCAGTAATATTTATTTAAATTATGCACTGGATCCTGACCGAACTGATAACGGTTTAGGTGGCCGAAATGGACAGCTTGTTAGTGGTATTCGTCATCGCTATAGTGATAGCGTGAATGTTTATGGCGAAGAGCGCTATCAACATGGTGATAATCGTGTTGGTTTAACACATGCTTACGGTATTGAGTATTTACCAAGTGAACGTTGGTTGTTAGGACTCAGCTTAGAAAATGGCACTCAAGAAGAGCCTGGACGCCCATCGTTGGAGCGTAATGCTGTGGTAGTAAATGCCAATTACGCGACAACAGATTTTAAATATGGTGGTGCGTTAGAGTATCGAAATGACAAACAAGCGTTGGAAGAGCGTGACTCTTATTTAGTTAGAAATAACCTCTCTTATAAAGTGAATCCTGATTGGCGAGCGCAATTGCGTATTGATTTTGCTATTAGTAACTCGAGTATCGATGAAAGTTTAAATAGTGATTATAGCGAAGCGCTTTTAGGTTTTGCTTATCGACCTGTTGCTAACGATAGATTTAATGCTTTGCTAACTTATAACTACTTATATGATTTAGCACCTGCAGAACAATTTACTGCCAGTTATCAGCAGAATGATTATCAACAACGCAGTCATGTTGCGGCTATTGATATGAACTACGATTTAACCGCCCGTTGGACTATCGGTGGTAAAATAGCTCATCGTAAAGGTGAAATTCGAGCAGGTAGAGAAGCTGGAGAATGGTTCGATAGTTCATCTAGCTTATATGTTGCCAGACTTGATTGGCACGTTGTGAGACATTGGGATTTCTTAATTGAAGGACGTATGCTTGAAGTCAGTGAAGCTGACGATAAGCGTAGCGGTATGTTAGTTGCTATACATCGTCATATCGGTCAACACTTTAAAGTAGGTGTTGGTTATAACTTTACCGATTTTAGTGATGATTTAACTGATTTAAATTACGATTCAAAAGGTTGGTTTATTAACTTAGTTGGTAAGTTCTAAGTAATAAAACCAATTTAAATCACATTACTTTTGTATATTTTAACTCCCTGCTTTTGCGGGGATTTTTATTTCAGCGATTACATTATCTATTCTAAAATATATAGTTGATCACAATTTAATAGTATTTTTAATGTGTCTGACCGACAATAATCCAATATTATCATTTATTTTATAAGTTTAAGGTTTTCGAACAATGCCACAATTTAACACTATCCCTCGTGTCAGCATCTCTCATAGTCCAACACCATTAGAAGCAATGCCACAATTATCGAAAATATTAAACCACAATCTCTTTGTAAAACGTGATGATTGTACGGGCTTGGCTGGCGGCGGTAATAAAACGCGCAAGTTAGAGTATTTGGTTGCTGCAGCTTTGGCCGCTAATGCTGATACCTTAGTCACTGTTGGCGGAATTCAATCAAATCATGCGCGTCAAACAGCTGCTGCCGCTGCAAAGTTTGGCTTAAAGTGTGAATTAGTATTAGAAGATGTATCAGGTACGCCAAAATCTGACTATTACCAAAACGGCAATGTTTTACTCAATAATTTATTGGGTGCGACTATTCATCGTATATCAGCAGAAGATAATTGCACTGATTATGCAAATGAGCTGATGGTAAGTTTACAAAACAATGGTAAACAGCCTTATTTGATTCCAATGGGGGGCTCAAATGAAATAGGTAGCTTAGGTTACATTCAGTGTGCTCAAGAAGTTATTGACCAAATTAAAGATCAAGACATCGCGCTTGATCATATTGTACTTGCGACAGGCAGTGCTGGTACACAAACAGGGCTTTTAGCAGGGTTAATCTTAGCTGGCGTTGATATTCCAGTACTCGGTATATGTGTTAGTCGCCCAGCAGATGAACAAATTCAGATAGTAACGGAATTATTAGAAAAAACCTTAACCTTAATTGGTTTAGATCCTAGCCTAGCAAAAGGTCGAGTGTTTGCTAATGGAGATTATTATGGTCAAGGTTATGGTATTCCAACAGATGAAATGATTGAGGCTGTTAGACTTTGTGCACAACATGAAGGTTTAATATTAGATCCTGTTTATACGGGTAAAGGCATGTCTGGCATGATTGATTTATGTCGAAAAGGTGTTTTTAGCGATAAAGATAATATTCTTTTTCTACATACAGGTGGAAGCCAAGGCGTGTATGCTTACCAAGAAATTTTTGACAACGAATAACAACTGTTGTTATTAATAAAAAATTACCAGTTACTGTTAAAGCTTGAATAATCTATTCTTATTTGTCAGTATGTCTTATTAGTTATATTTATATAAAGGGTTAAATATGGAATGGTACTCATTGTTACCGCCGTTAGTTGCTGTTTTAGTGGTCTTGTGGAAGAAAGAAGTAATACTCGCTTTACTATTAGCGATTATTACTTCTGAAGTATTACTCGCTAAAACAGGCTCAACAATGCTATTTCATGGTGTTGTTGGCGCTTGTGAGCGTATTGTCTCTGTATTTGGCTCGGCAGGAAATACGCGAATTCTTCTTTTTAGTTTAATCATAGGGGCTGTACTTGCGTTTATGCGCCACTCTGGCGGCGTAACCGCAATGGTTGAATATGTTATTTCTAAAGGTTTAGGGAAAAATAGGCGACAAGCTGCATTTATGGCAAATTTCACCGGCATGGCAATTTTCATTGAAAGTAATCTTTCGGTATTAACTGCTGGTATTGTTTCTAGAGGTTTGTTTGACCGTTATAAAATGAGTCGAGCAACACTCGCTTATATTATTGACAGTAGCGCAGCACCTATCTGTATTTTAGTACTTCTTAATGGTTGGGGTGCTTTTGTTTTAGGTTTGTTAAGTAACTATGAGTTTGAGCAAAGTGCGGCAGAAATTATGTGGGGAACTATTGCGCTTAACTTCTACCCTATTATTGCTTTGATGATGGTTTGGTATACCGCTTACACGGGCAATTTACATGGTCCATTAGCTCGTTCAAAATCAATGGTAGAAAGCCAAGTTGAAAACGAATCAGAAAACCATGCTGCACCAGTACCTGAGTTCAAGCCAACAAAAGCAAGGTTTATGTTTATCCCTTTACTCACTATGGTTTTGGGTATGATCATGTTTATGTTTTTGACGGGTGACGGCACCTTAGCTAATGGCAGCGGTTCAAAATCAGTGTTATATGCGACAGTTAGTGCCTGTCTAGTGGCTTACTTTATGATG
This sequence comes from Colwellia sp. 20A7, assembly GCF_009832865.1. Taxonomy (NCBI): domain Bacteria; kingdom Pseudomonadati; phylum Pseudomonadota; class Gammaproteobacteria; order Alteromonadales; family Colwelliaceae; genus Colwellia; species Colwellia sp. 20A7. The sequence continues at coordinate 1,302,248 of NZ_CP047130.1, forward strand.
TTATCTACTAAGAAGTTTACGCATCATCAACTGGTGAAAATTGGTTTTGATGGTATGAGTGAGCTATTACCATTAGTAACCATTGTTTTATTATCGTTAACATTAGGCGCTAGTCTAAAAGTATTAGGTACAGGTATTTATGTTGCGCAAATTATTGGTGACACTTTACCACTATTTATGATTGCACCTATGTTGTTTATTGCCGGCGCTGTCATTGCTTTTTCTACTGGAACATCTTGGGGAACTTTTGCCATATTGATCCCAATCGGCGTTCCACTTATTCAAACAATGGGCTTACCACCTTCTTTCATCATTGCGGCTATTTTAGGCGGCGGTGTTTTTGGGGATCATTGTTCACCTATTTCCGATACGACCGCTGTTTCTGCTATTGCATCAGGTTGTGAATTATTAGAGCACGTTAAAACGCAATTACCGTATGCGTTATTTGGCGGGGCGTTAACCATTATTCTTTATGCGCTTTATGGCATAGCCTTTTTATAAATACACTATTTATGATGTTTATTATCAGCAATGCTTCATGTGAAGCATTGCTTTTTTAGAAAACAGCTTTTTAGAGAATCACTTTTTTAGACAACATTCTGTTTTATTAATTAACTCGAGACGTTTTTAACGATGAAAAATTATTTAATTATATTCATTTCTATTTGTGTATTGGTTAGCCACCCAGTATCTGCACAAAAAAAAGCCTTTAATTCTGAAGACGTTGATACCTTGGTTAATGACGTATTAACGACTTTTAATGTACCAGGTGCGGCAGTAGGAGTAATAAAGGATGGCAAAGTATTATTAAATAAAGGTTATGGACGACAAGATATTAATAAAACGCTAGCAATTGACTCAAAAACGCTCTTTAAAATAGCATCAACAACGAAAGCGTTTACTGCTGCAGCGTTAGCTATATTAGTTGATCAGGGAAAAATAACTTGGGAGAGTAAAGTTGTTGATATTATTCCTAACTTTGCTTTATATGATGATTGGGTAACAAAAGAGTTTACCGTAGCTGATTTGTTAACACATCGCAGTGGTTTAGCTCGCTTTGCCGGCGATTTGATGCTGTGGCCTGAGCCGGCAGGTTTTAGCCGTGGTGAGATTATTAACAACTTAAAGTTCCTCAAGCCAGCATCAGGTTTTCGTAGTGAATATGCTTATGATAATTTGCTTTATATTGTTGCTGGAGAAGTTGTCGCTAATGTTACTAGCATGTCTTGGGAGAACTTTGTAGAAAAAAATATTTTTATGCCTCTTCAGATGAACCGTTGTTTTGCGGGTGCAGTACCGGCTAAACAAATGACGAACATTGCTCAGCCACATGGCTTAATCAACAATAAACCTACCATTATTAAACGGAATCAAACGTATCATAAAGATAGTGTTATGGCTGCTGCAGGGGGCATTAAGTGTAGTGTTAATGATTTACTTACTTGGGTTGAAACACAGTTAAACCAAGGCACGTCACCAGCAGGCGTTAAAATATTTAGTGAACAACAAAGTAAAACAATGTGGCAACCTCATACTATTTTGTCTGTTTCTGATAACGAGAAAAAATACAATAACACCAACTTCAAGTCTTACGGTTTAGGCTGGCGCTTAGCCGATATGCATGGTTATAAGCGTGTATCTCATACTGGTAGCCTGTCAGGAAACCTATCCTATATTACTATGATACCTGAGCTTGATTTAGGCGTTGTTGTCTTGATAAACCAAAACTCATCTTATGCCAGAAGTACGATCATGAGCAGTATTGTGCAATCATTTATGGATGTAGCACAAAAAGATTGGTTAGCAATTCAATTGCAAAGGCAGCAAGAGCGACAAAGCCGAATTCAAGCGAAAAATGCTGAAGTAAACCTAAATGTTATGCCTGTTAGGAAAAGCGTTGATTTACCCTTAACCTCTTATTTAGGTCTTTATCAAGATCCTTGGTTTGGTCAGGTAAAAATTTCCATGAAAAATAAACAACTGTATTTTGAATCATTGAAATCAACTCGCATGCACGGGCAATTGATTGAAAATGAAAGTAACGAATTTATTGTTTGGTATGACGATAGAAGCTTAGAAGCAGACGCATTTGCACAATTTATTATTGACGGAAACAATAATGTTGTAGGGCTAAAAATGGATAGATACTCAGATGATGTGGATGCAAGTTTTGACTACATAGATCTAAATTTTACACGTATTTCAAAATAAGCCATTAGGCATTACAAATATTTTAACCATAGAACAACATTAATTAGAATAAGAGGAAGTATGTTGAGTCGTATTAGTATAAAAATTATATTGAGCTTTGCTGTAATGATAGTTATAGCGTTCTCTTTATTGGGGAAACATCAAGACGGTCGTACAGAAATAGCACAAAAAATAGCGCAAAAATTAATGCTAGATATTCGCTATTATTGTCCAGAGCTAACAGAGCATGTTGTTTTTACAGATGATAACCAATGTGTAACACCGGTAACAACATTATCTAAGGACTTAGCTGATTTAATTACCGATACATCATTAGGTTCGGTCATTTTATTTGCTGAAAACTTTACCGGTATTGAGCAAACTATTCATTTAACTCAAGATTTGCAAAAAGCAGCGTTAGCATCAGCAAGCGAAGAGTCATTACTTATTTCAATTGATCAAGAAGGTGGACGAGTTGTTCGTTTACCTCGCACTATGGCTACTTCATTTACCGGTAATATGGCAATTGGTGCCACCTATGAGAACCATGGTGATTATTACGCAAGAAAAGTTGGCGAAGTTATTGGTGCCGAATTAGCTACTTTGGGCGTTAATGTTAACCATGCTCCAGATGTTGACGTAAATATTAATCCAAATAACCCCGTTATCAATGTACGATCTTTTGGTGAAAAACCAGAGATTGTTGCTGAGCTAGGTATTGCGATGCTTGAAGGGTTGCAGTCTAAAGGTGTTATTGGCACGTTAAAACACTTTCCTGGTCATGGTGATACAAATACCGATAGTCATACTGGTTTACCGCGAGTCGAGCACCCTTATGACGTTGTTAAATCGGTTGACTTACTCCCATTTCAACAAGCTATTGATCGTAGCAATGTTGAAATGATCATGACCGCGCATATTCAATATCCAGCGCTTGATGATAGTTTGGTGGTAAATAAATTTGGCGAATCAATGATAAAGCCCGCCACGTTGTCCAAAAAAATATTAACGTCGTTATTACGAGATGAAATGGGCTTTGATGGCATAATTATTACTGATGCGTTAGATATGGCGGGGATTGCAGAGTTCTTTTCTGAAGAAGAGGCGGTAATTCACACTTTTAATGCCGGCTCTGATATTGCCATGATGCCAATGAGTATTAGACAACCTTCAGATATACCCCGTTTTAAAGCATTTATTGAACTATTAGTTGATAAAGTATTATCAGAAGAGTTATCACTTGATGATATTGACAGCTCTGTTGAAAGAATTACTGCCTTAAAGCAAAAATTAGCACCTGCGGTAATTACCACTGTTAGTACAGATGTTAGTGAATTAACGACACAAGCTAAAAGAACGCTTGGCATAGAAAAGCATAGAGCGTTAGAACAAGCACTTGTGCAGCACTCAATTGTTGAAATAAAACCTAATCCAGCATTAGTTAAACGCATGTCAACGATTAACAACATTCATCTTGTGTTTCCTAAAAAATCACAATCAGAGGCAATGGCGTTAGCACTTAATCAATACGCGTTAAATATTGGCGGAGCATCTTGGGCAATTACTACCTCAAGTTTAGATGAGAGTAATTCTACCGCAATGCTTGAGCAGCTAGATAATAGTGAGCTTGTTATTGTGGCAAATGATAGTCAAAAGACGGCTGTTGAACTAGGGCAAGCTGGCGATTTAGCTCTAGCGACAACAGTTAAAAAATTGAATGACAAAAGTAACGCGGATAAGGCGTTAGATGTTTTAGCCTATGCCAAACAAAAGCAATTAGCGACGATTTATATTTCACTTAAAGCGCCTTATCAATTAGAGCAATTTACCAATACCGCTGATTGGGTATTAGCTTGCTTTGATGGCAATGCTTATCAAATAACAGGGTCAAATGAATATACAGGTGCTGTATTTAATGGCTTAACACAAATAATTAGTGGGCAAATAAACGCTACCGGGCATTTACCTATTACGATATAGGCTTTTTTTAATCGTCTAACTTTAGCGTAATTCTGTTTTAAGGACTTTACATGAAAATTAAAATTATTGTTTCATTCGTATTATTTATACAAATGAATGTTTATTCTCTTGCGGCATCTCCTTATATAGAAGGAAAGTCAGATGTTATTAATGTAAAAGAAGCACAGTTAAACAGTGCTTATTGGGTTGATTTACACGAAAAAAAGCGAGTGAATGATAACATCGTGTTAATAGATAAAAAGGGCGTTAGTCAATTTAACCAGCAAGTGATGCAGAGTAATTCGCACGTTGTTGATCCATTAGCAATGCCAAAGGTGTTAACGAAAGCACAATTAACTCACCATATTAATACTATTAGCGCTGTGCCAAGTAGCGATAGGTTTTATTATGATGGTCATAAGTTAGCTGATAAAGAATTTAACGCTTATAGAGATAATGTAAATATACCTGCGGTACTTGAGCAAAATAATGTTAGATGGGGGCTCGTTGTTAAACGTACCTCTTTGCGTACTTTTCCGACAACCGACAGAGTATTTAATCGTGGTATGGATACCGACCTTGATAGGTTTCAAGAAACAGCCGTGTTTCCAGGTGAAGCTATTGCCGTGTTACATGAAAGTAAAGATCAAAAGTGGTATCTAGTACAGTCATATAACTACCTTGCTTGGGTGCTAAAAGAAGATGTTGCGTTAGGTGGCAAAGAAATCGTTCATGACTTTGTACGTAATACTAACTTTTTAATGATCACCGGAGATAAAGTTTTTACTACTTTTGTGCCTAATAAAGTACAAGTATCTGAGATTCAATTGGATATGGGAGTTAAATTACCTTTAATAAGTAAGCAAGACTACATTGCTCATTTATATGGTCAAAATCCATTTGCTTCTTATATTGTGCAATTACCGGTCAGAACGAGTAAAGGCATGTTAGATTTTTTACCGGCAATGATTGCTAAAAGTAAAGACACCCATATTGGTTATTTACCGTTTACAAAACAAAATATTATCAAGCAAGGCTTTAAATTTTTAGGCGAACGCTATGGTTGGGGTCATGACTATAATGGCCGTGACTGCACCGGTTTTGTTGGCGAAATTTATAAAACATTTGGTTTGTTAATGCCACGAAATTCAGGCCAACAAGGGAATGCCAGTTATGGCAAAAATATTGATTTTACTGCGGAATCTAGCAACCAAGAAAAATTGAATGCTATTAGCCAATTAGAAATTGGTGATTTAATTTATATTCCAGGCCATGTTGTTATGTATTTGGGTGACGACAATGGCGAACCTTATATTATTCATGATGTAAAAGGCCTCGCATATTACAACGAAGACAAAAAGTATTATAAAGGTACGCTTAATGGTGTTTCCGTAACGCCATTGTTACCGCTACATTTGTCAGAAACGAAAAGTTATATTGATACAATTTATAACATCAAAAAGATCAGACTTAACTAAAACTAAAACTAAAACTAAAACTAAAACTAAAACTAAAACTAAAACAAACGCAAAGCAATAGAGGTACATGATTTACCTCAAGTTATAAGGTAGCAAAATGAAAATTACAAATATCCGTTTCGCCAAGTTAATTGTGCCATTGATAACGCCTTTTAAAACCTCTATGAGAACAGTTGAAAATATTGAAGATTTAGTTGTTATTGTGGAAACAGATGCTGGGCAAGTAGGTTATGGATCTGCTCCTGCAACGCCGGTTATTACAGGTGATACTCACGGTAGTATAATGGCAGCAATCACAAGTGTTTTACTGCCTAAATTACGTGGGATGGAGATTGAAAACTTAAACAGTATTATTCATGTTATTCAATCTTCACTGGTAAATAACAGCAGTGCTAAAGCAGCATTAGAGCTCGCTATCTATGACCTTTGGGGTAAATTTCATAACGCACCTCTCTATAAATTATTAGGGGGAGGTAATAACACGTTAAAAACTGACATAACCATTAGTGTCGATACAATCGATAAAATGGTAAGTGATTCACTTAAAGCGATTGAAGATAACTTTGATATACTAAAAATTAAAATTGGTACTGATATCAAAGAAGATATTGAACGGGTTAAAGCCATTCATAGTGCTATAGGTAATGACGTACAGATAAGATTAGATGTTAACCAAGGGTGGAGCGCTAAACAAACGGTTTACGCGGCCAATTACTTCGAAAGTATGGGGATTCAATTAGAGCTAATTGAACAACCGGTTCGTGCTGATGATATTGCTGGATTGAAATATATCTCAGATCGCGTTCATACCCCAATAATGGCTGACGAAAGTGCATTCTCTCCTAAACAAGTGATTGAGCTTATTACAAGTCACTCGGTCGATATTATTAATATTAAATTAATGAAAACAGGTGGCATTTCTAACGCCATTAAAATTGCTGATATTGCAAAAATTTATCAAGTAGAATGTATGATTGGTTGTATGCTTGAAGGCAGTATTGGTGTTTCTGCTGCAGCACATTTAGCCGTAGCAAAATCAGATGTTATCACTAAAATTGATTTGGATGGTCCTGCATTAGGTCAATTTGATCCTGTCTCTGGTGGCGTTTCTTTTAACAAGTCTATAATTCAATTAAATGAATTACCTGGTTTAGGAATAGATGTTATTAATGGTTTGATTGAACTTTAAGCCTCGAATTAATATTCAGATCAGGTTTTTGTTATAGTAAATTATAGATTTTTGTTATATTTAATTATGTATTTATGGTAATATTTGAATAATTTATTCCTAGGTATTAGCGAAGTGAAGTTTTGAGAAGCATATGAGCACATTATATTCAGGTTTGGACTGGCTAGTCTTTGGTTTGTATGGAGCTATGTTACTAGGCTCTGGTATTTACTTTAACCGCAAAAAATCAAATAACACTCAAGATTTTTTTCTTGGAGGGAATACTATTCCAACATGGATGGTCGCTATTTCTATTTTAGCAACCTCTCAGTCTGCAGCTACCTTCTTAGGTGGACCAGACCAAGGGTATCAAGGTGACTTATCTTACTTAGCAACAAATATTGGCGCTATTATCGCTGCTATTTTAGTGACTGTATTTTTAGTACCTAAATTTTATCAACAGAAAGTTTTTACTGTTTATGAATTGTTAGAAAAACGTATGGGTAGCTCTGCCAAAAAGCAGGCCGGTATTATGTATTTGTTTGGTCGGATTTTTGCTAGTGGCGCAAGGCTTTATATGGCTGCTTTAGCGGTAGCGATGATTCTTTTTGGTAATATCGACGCTGAAAATGTGATTATAGCAACGATTATTCTAACGTTAGTTGGTCTACTCTATACTGTATTTAGTGGTATTAGAACGGTAATTTATAGTGACGTTATTCAGTGTGCTGTATATGTTAGTGCAGCAGTCTTTGTTATCTATTTTATTTACACTGCAATACCTGCCAGTTTTTCTCAAATAGTAGAAGCTTTGCAGCATCCAGCACCTAATGCACCTTCTAAATTGGCACTATTCAAATTTGATTGGGATTTTTCATCAGCAGGCGTATTTAATTTTTGGTCAGCAATTACCGGTTTTATGCTATTAAATTTTGCTGCTTTTGGCTTAGATCAAGATATGACTCAACGTATTTTAACCTGTAAGAATGCGAAAGAAGCAAACAAAGCTATGCTACTTTCTGTTCTATTAGTTATTCCTGTGATGTTGTTATTTATTGTTATAGGATTATTACTGTTTATTCTGTATCAACGTCCAGATATTATGCAAATGTCGGCGTCTAGTGAGCTTATTCAAAGTTTCCAAGGTGAAAAAATCACAATATTTATGTATTACGTCCTGAATGAAATTCCTTCAGGAGTGCGTGGACTAGTGACTATTGGTATTATTGCTGCTGCTTTATCTACATTGAACTCAGGGCTCAACTCAATGTCTTCGGTAATAGTGAATGATTTATATCGACCATTTAAAGAAAAACAAACAATGTCTTTACCTGAATCACACTATGTAAAAGCAGGGCAAGTAGGCATGATTGTTGTTGCGGGTGCGCTTTGTTTAATGGCAATACTTTGCTTTTATTGGCAACGATATACAGATATGCCATTACTAAAATTCGCACTAAGCGTTATGGTTTTTTCTTATAGTGGCTTGTTAGGTGTATATTTCACTGCGTTATTTACGCAAAGAGGTAATGAACGTTCTGTTTTTTGGGCATTGATGATTGGCTTTATTGTCACACTATTTTTCCAACCTTACGTTATGTCTATTTTCCTTCCTCAAGCGTGGTTATTTGATTTAGGTTTTACGTGGCAATTATGTATAGGCTCATTTATTTCATTAGTAGTCTGTATGCTAGGACGTAATAATAAGGTCGATGATAAAAACTTAACGCCTTGTCTGGATACCTAACAATGAATGATATGATAAATAAAAGTGAATTTACTTTAGGCGTTGATGGCGGTGGAACGAAAACCATTGCAAGGCTTGAAAATTTATATACCGGACAGCAATGGCTAGCAACAGGCGGAGCAGCATCATTAACCAATGATTTTGATTCAGCCTTACAACATTGTAATGCGTTAGTTACCGAATTATGTGCGCAAGCTAATTGTAGCCGCGGTGAAATTAGCGCTGTTTTTGGCTTAGCGGGCGCGGGCAATAAAGAAAAATCAGCTAAATTTAAGCAATCAATCGTCGCTGACTTTAAAGATGTCAACGTTTATACGGATGCAAAAACTTCTTTATATGGTGCTAATGAAGGTAACCCCGTTGTGGTTGTTTCGCTAGGCACTGGTTCGGTAGGTGCAGTGTTAAACGCTGATGGAAAAGAGATTCAAATTGGAGGCTGGGGCTTTAATGTTGGCGATGAAGGGAGTGGCGCCAAAATGGGCGTGCTAGCTATTAGGGCGGTATTATCAGAGATAGAAGACTTAAGTCATGTAGAAAGCATATTAGCCCAAGCAATTGTAAGTAAGTTGGGCGGTGATCAAAATAATGTTTTAGCTTGGTCGACCTCAGCCAAACCGTCTGACTTTGCAAGTCTAACGCCTTTGATTTTTGAATATCATAAAAAATGTCGAACAGCTAGAAATATTTTAATGGAACATGTTGGGTATGTCGAAAGTTTGATTAATAAAGCACGATCAAATACTAACTTGCCAGTTGTTTTACTCGGTGGTTTATCAATACCAACATTGCCTTTTTTAAACCCAAGAATAATAAATTTGTTAGTTGAAGCAAAAGGTAATGCTTTAGATGGCGCCTGTTTATTGGCTAAAAAACTAACACAGATTCAAATTACAAGGTGTGTAACACATGGAAATTAAAGTAAACCTTCAACAACCTCAATTGATTGATGATCTACAACTAATGTCGTCTGAAGGGCGTAATCCAGATACGATGGATTTGGACTTACTCGATACTAAAAGCTTGTTAGTTGCGTTAAATAAAGAAGATCAAAAGGTTGCTCACGTTGTTCATCGAGCTATTCCTGAAATAACGTTAGCAGTAGAAAAAATTGTCTCTGCCTTTCGCAAAGGAGGAAGACTTATTTATGTTGGCGCCGGAACAAGTGGTCGCTTAGGTGTGCTTGATGCTGTTGAATGCCCACCAACGTTTAGTGTTTCTGAACATCAAATTATTGCATTAATAGCTGGTGGCGAAAGTGCTATGTATAAAGCGGTGGAAGGGGCTGAAGATGATCCCGTTCTAGCGATAACAGAGTTGAAAGCCTGTAATTTATGTAAAGATGATGTTGTTGTTGGTATCGCCGCTAGTGGAAGAACGCCTTATACAATTTCGGCTTTAAAATATGCTAAAGAAGTTGGTGCTGTTGCTGTTGGTGTTTCTTGTAATTCAGGCTCTGAGTTATTAGCAGAAGCTGATATTGCTATTTGTGCCGAAGTTGGCCCAGAAGCATTAACCGGCTCTACACGTCTTAAGTCAGGCACAGCACAAAAATTGATTTTGAATATGCTTACTACGGCAAGTATGGTCAAAACCGGTAAAAGTTATGAAAACTTGATGGTTGATGTTCATGCAAGCAACGAAAAGTTAAAGGCGAGAGCTGTACGTATTGTTATGCAAGCAAGTGCTTGTGATATGCATACTGCATCGACTGCTTTAGCAAAGACGAGTAATAATGTGAAGCTTGCTATTTTATTAGTGTTAACTGATTTACCAATAGAAGAAGCTGCTGTGCTACTAGAAAGCAAGCATGGTTTCTTAAGAGCAGCGGTTAATGATTCTATTGATCAACCAATTAAAATAAATGTATAAAATGAAAGCACTTAACTTGTTTTTGTATAGCCTTTGCTTTGTTGTTATAAGTATTGTTAGTTTCACTGGGCATGCTAAATCTATCATTGTAGGCGCTGAACAGCCTGCTGAGTATTTACCTTTATTACAGGGTAAAAAAGTGGGATTGGTGGTTAATCAAACGTCTAGCGTTGAAGGTAAACATCTTGTTGATTTTTTAATTAGTCATGATGTTGATATTAGATATATCTTTGCCCCTGAGCATGGCTTTAGAGGCAATCATGATGCTGGTGCTGTGGTTAAAGATAATATAGACCCACTTACTCAACTTCCTGTTATTTCTATTTATGGAAAAAACAAAAAACCTTCTCAAGATATTATCGAGCAGCTCGATGTTATTATTTTTGATATTCAAGATGTTGGTGTCCGTTTTTATACTTTTCTTAGCTCCATGCACTATATGATGGAAGCCGCGGCTGATGCAGGGAAAATTTTTATTGTTTTCGATCGACCTAACCCTAATATAAAGTTTGTGAACGGGCCAATATTAGAAGCAGATTTTTCGTCATTTGTTGGTATGCACCCAATACCTGTTTTACACGGTATGACATTAGGTGAGTTAGCAAAAATGATCAGTGGGCAAGGGTGGTTAACAAGTAAAAATGAACTTGATTTACATGTGATTCCAGTAAAAAACTACACGCGAAGTAGTGTTTATTCTTTGCCAATAAAACCGAGCCCTAACTTGACGAATGATCAATCTATTCAGCTATATCCGTCGCTTACTTTTTTTGAATCAACGGTGGTGAGTATTGGACGAGGAACTGAGTTCCCATTTCAAGTGATTGGTCATAATCAATACTCTATTGGTGATTTTAACTTTACTCCTATTTCAATGCCTGGCAGCGCGCTTAATCCTAAATTGATGGATAAGTTGCTAACAGGGCAAGATTTAAGAAACTCAACGATGAATGGGCTAGATTTACAACCATTTATCCAGTGGTATCAAGTGTTCGCAAAACACGGTGAAGTGTTCTTCAAATACCCTGAATTTATGGATAAGCTGGCAGGCACTGATAAGTTAAGAAAGAGTATTCAAGCAGGGAGTAGTCTTCAAAAAATAGAAGCTAGCTGGCAACAAGGGTTATCAAACTATAAAAAATTACGTGCTAAATATTTAATTTACCCTAATTAGTTTTATCTTAGTTAGGTTACTATTCGTTAGTTTTACTTTAGGTAGTTTTGCCTTAATTAATCATAAGCTTGTTGGAAATCTTTAACCACACGGTTACTTTTTTCTAACAGCTTTCTGCCTTGGCTAGAAGCTTGTGTTAACGCGATAAACAAGATATCAATAATAAACTCTTGTGATGTTCTGGCAATAATTGACGATAAACGTACCGATTCTTGTTCGGCAATCGAATACAGTTTTACATCTGCATTATCTGAAACAGGCGTAGAACCATACTTAGTTAATGATATCACTGAGCTTTTATTCGCTTTTGCTTGGCTGGTAACGGCTTTAATTTCTCTTGTTTGGCCTGATTCACTAATGGCAAACACTAGATCATTTTTTTTAAACGTTGATACATAAGCTAATTGTGCGTGACCATCAGGCTCTGCGTAGGCAGATAAACCTAGTTTTTGTAATTTATATGAAAAATCTTTACCGACTAAAGCTGAGCCGCCTAAGCCACAAATTAAAATACGCTTGGCAGAAGTAATTAACTTTACCGCTTCTTCAAAAGCACTTTGTTCGTTAAGCGATTTAGTTTCAGAAAGTACAGCCATTTTACTGTTTAGTAATATATCGGCAATTTGAGTTAACGTAGAATCTAAGGTAATTTCACCGTGTAGGGTTGGCGCACCACTCGTTTTACTATTTAACGCATCAATAACTGCCATTTTAAAAGCAGGATAGCCTTTATAACCTAGCTTTTGGGTGAATTTAACCACACTAGATTGACTTATTCCAATTACATTAGCTAACTCTTGTGATGATAAATCTCGTATTGCATTCGATGACTTTAATACAAAGTTAGCAAGTTTTAATTCACTTACTGAAAGAGATTTCTGAATAGCTTTTATTTTAAGAAGTGCTGACATTGTTACCTACGGTAATAAATTATTTTCAAACTTATATTATTATTTAATTAATAAGTCCTAATTACTAGTAAAAAATTATATAAGGCTGAAAATAACTAAAATATAAGTTATTAGAATTAAGAAATACCATTTAGGAATATTAATAATAATATATTTGTTTATTTTTGAAATACAGTAATAAAATATTTACTTTTATTACTGTTGTGATAAGTTAATCACACTGAATAAAAATTCTACATTTAAAAAGGTGACGGATTTTAAAACGAAATACTAAATTTAAATGTAAGCACAACACGTATTTAATTCTTATAATAATTAAGTTGGAGAAGTTAAACATGAAATTAAAAAAAATAGCACTTGTCATTGCAATGGGGCTGGGTGTATCCACATTCGCACAGTCTGCTAGCATAAAAGGGAATGTAACTACAGAAAGTTCAGGCCTCGCAGTTGGTGGCATTACGGTAACCGCTTCAAGTGAAAATATGCCGAAGCCTCGTACGGCAATCACAAACGCTGATGGTAGCTACAACTTACCGGCGTTAATTCCTGGTAATTACGAACTTACGTTTGTTTCTGCTGACGGAACAACACGTAGAATGAGTGTTGAAGTATTCCTAGACCAGTCAACAAAAGTAAATTTATTGCTTGAACCTGTTGAGAGAAATATTGAAGTTATTACCGTTACGGGTTCTTCAATTGTGCGTGAAGGTAATTCTTCATTAACTAACTCTATTGGTGCTGATGTTGTTGAAAGCGTGCCAATTGGTACGAACTACCGTGACTTAATGAAACTTATTCCAGGGGTACAATACTCTGAGAATACAGTTTTAGGTCCATCAGCAGGTGGTTCAGGCCGTGATAATAAATATGGTTTTGATGGCGTTGATGTATCGTTACCTATGTTTGGTACACTAGCCTCAGAACCGTCTACTCATGATGTGCAAAGTGTATCTGTTGACCGTGGTGGTGCTAAAGCTATCGGTTTTAACCGTTCAGGTGGCTTTTCAATTGATACTATTTCTAAATCAGGTACCAATGAATTTCATGGTAGCCTAGAGTACAAAATTCAAGATAAAAACTTTGTTGCTGATAAAGATGATATCGATGGTACATCGTATGATACCGACAAAACTTGGTTAATCGGGACTGTAAGTGGTCCTATTATTGAAGATGAATTGTTTTTTTATGGTTCATTTTATCAACCAGAAGAAGAACGCGTAAATAAAGAAACTGCTTATGGCGAAACAAAAGACTACAGCAGTGAACGTAAAGAATACTTTGGTAAATTAACCTATGCACCAATAGATGATTTATTACTAAACTTTAGTTACCGTACTTCAGAAAAAGAAAATCAAGGTGAGTCAATAGAGGCATTTGATGCAGATAGTACTTCAATGGGCTCAGTTGCCAATCAAGATATTTTAACGTTTGAAGGTTCATATCTTATTAATGATATGACAACCTTGAACTTTCAATACAGTGAGTTCTCTCTTGAAAGTGGTAGTTCTCCAGATAATTTATTAACAAATGTTAATCCAATAAAAGGTGCTCCGTTAGATTTAAATAATTTAGATGGTCTTGGTTTGTTTACTGTACCAAACCTTCAAGCTGACAACGAAGACTTTGACAGTGCCGGTGCTCAGGCATTAATTGACCAATATGGTTATACTGATGATGCTGGTGTCTTAACTGGTGGCGGCTCTATTGGTTCAGGCTCAACAATTGATGAATTAAATTATTACCGAGATATTTTTGAAATATCAATTGAGCATGAATTAGAGTTTGGCGCCACATACCATACTATTCATGCTGGCTTTAAATGGTCAGAAGGTACCGAGAAATTAAGTCGCGCCTCTAACGGTTGGGGTAGCATGAGTTACTTTGGCGGTGAAGAGTTATCAACTGATGGTACGCCAATTTATTATCGTGCGCTTACACAACAAATGAGTTTGGCAGATGGATCAGGTTCAGTAGTTCCTGAAATTGTATCGTCAAGTGAGAGCTTTAACTTTGAAATTAATGATTCAATAGAATACCGTGATTTTATCTTTGAAGTTGGTGTATTAATTAGTAAAGATGTTTTATATGGTCAAGGTCTTAAGAAAAATTCATCAAATGTATCTGGTTATGAACTTGCACCAGGTGAAAAATATGAAATGTATACTGTTGACTTTAAAGATATGATTCAGCCGCGTTTAGGTGCGACTTGGAATTATCAAGAAGATGCGTCTGTATTTGTCAATTACGCGAAATATAACCCCGAAGCTTCATCTTTAGCGCGTGCTGCTTCGTGGGCAAGAAATACCCGTGCAACCTTGAATGTTGATTTTGACGAAAATGGTGATTTCATTGAATCAACAGAAAGAGCAGGTTCTTCGGGTAAATTTTTCCAAGAAGGTATGACACCTCGTAGTATTGATGAATTCACCATTGGTGCAACTAAGTCAATGTCTAATAACCTATATGTACGTGGTCATATTCGTCATCGTAAAGGTGATCATTTCTGGGAAGATACAGCAAACACAGATCGCCTTTTAGGTAAATATGAAAGTCCATTTGGCGGCGTACCTGATCACATTGCAGAGAAAGGTCTTTATATTGAAAACTTAGACGCAATGCGCGCCGAAGTAGGTGGTTCATCATATGTTGTTGCTGAACTTGATGATGCTTTCACTAAGTACTGGGAAGTGAGCTTAGAAGCTGAATATTTTGGTGATAGAACTTACTTTAATGCCTCTTATGTGTGGAGTCATTATTATGGTAACTATGATCAAGATAACACGAGTGCAGATAGCGATGCTAACTTATTCATTGGCTCATCAAATCTTGCTGATGGCGCAGGTCGTCAAGTATGGGATGGTAAATACGGAACATTAAATGGTGATAAGCCACACGTATTTAAAGCCTACGGTTATTACACTACCGATTGGGAAGCGAATATTGGTGCCTATTTTGTTTACCAATCAGGTGATGTTTGGGAGAAGTGGGATGGTTCAGTATACGGTTACAGCAGTGATACAATTCGTTATGCTGAAACAGCTGGTAGTCGTCGTGAATCGAGCCATTGGCAAGTGGATTTAACTTATACTCAAAACTTTACTGTCTATGATAACTATATAGTTGAATTTTCAGCTGAATTATTTAACGTATTTGACAATCAAACAGGTTATGACTATGACCCGTATGCATCAAGTACCACGTTTGGTGAAGCACGTAGTTTAATTAACCCTCGCAGTCTACAATTATCAGCTAAAATTAGCTTTTAATTGAAAATCGAATGGTGAATCTTTAACGTTTTTAACTAGCGTTATTATTGAAATCCCCGTCATTAGATGGGGATTTTTCTTATTACTTTTTGATTGTTACTTTATGATTTTACAAAAAATAGAAATTTTAGCAGTGAATAGGCAAGTATTATGAATAACAGACTTTTTTCTTTTAATAGTAAAAACACCAAGTGTTCTTTAGTTGGACAGCTATTTGCGTGTGTCTTGTTATTGACTAGCTGCTCATCATTACCAATAAAATCGCTGCCATCACATAATTATAGTGAACGAATAAAGTTTTTAGTTATGCACTATACTGCCATTGATTACGAAAAATCAGTGCAAGCACTAGTAGAAAAAGGTCATGTAAGCTCACATTACCTTATCCCACAAACAAATGATGAAACCTATACTGAAAATGAATTAAATATTTACCAATTAGTGCCTGAATCACAACGTGCTTGGCATGCTGGTAAAA
Organism: Colwellia sp. 20A7; assembly: GCF_009832865.1. Taxonomy (NCBI): domain Bacteria; kingdom Pseudomonadati; phylum Pseudomonadota; class Gammaproteobacteria; order Alteromonadales; family Colwelliaceae; genus Colwellia; species Colwellia sp. 20A7. The sequence goes on from NZ_CP047130.1 coordinate 1,318,488, forward strand.
GTTATTGGCAAGGGCGTACCGAATTAAATGATCAATCTATTGGAATTGAAATTGTTAATGTACCGCAATGCCGAAAGTTAGCACAAGTTGCCGATGAAACGACAACCTATATACGAGAAAATAGCGAGAGTAAACTCTGTGTATTCCCCGATTTCGACCCGAAACAAGTCGAATTAATTATAAAACTCTCACAAGATATACTTAAACGTAACCCAGATATATTACCTACACAAATTGTTGGTCATTCAGATATTACCCCAACACGAAAAAACGATCCTGGTCCAAGATTTCCATGGCAACAACTTTATCAAGCGGGTATTGGTGCTTGGTATGAAACCGACACAGTGGATAAGTTCTGGCAAATATTCGAACAAGAAAAAGCAAATACTGGCCTTATTCAAGCGGCACTGAAAAGTTATGGTTACGGTGTGGTAGAAACAGGTGAATTAGACGCTCAAACACTAGATACCCTATCAGCATTTCAAATGCACTTTGTGCCCTGGAAAGTAACAGGTCAACCTGACTCAAAAACAGTGGCTACTATATTCGCCTTATTAGAAAAATATTTTCCTGAAAAAGCCACGGCTTTATTAAAACGATACAAGAGCGAGCTAACTGCTACCCCTGAAGTATTATTAACACAAAAACGTGGCCAAGTTGATCAACGTTTTCCTGAAATGGAACGAAGCACCCGAGCGTTGGTCAATGACCGTACTACATTCAAAAGCTATCGTGGATCAGGTGATATTATCATTGATAATAACGATGCGTTATCTGCAGATATCTATATTAATGGTCAAAAAATCAATATTAGAGAACGCATGGAAATAGGCGAACGATATCAATATAGCTTGAAGCGCCGTACTGTCAATGGTGTTAACACGTTAAAAGTTGATAATATTTTCCCTGAAGATGCGTCGTTAAATATTATCATTCCATTTCCAGAGCTTGAATTTAATAGTAAAAAACAAGACAAACGCTTTATCAATGTAGATAAACAAATTAATGCGGATATCGAACATGGCTTCCCCGGTGCAGCATTAATGGTTATTAAAGATGGTAAAGTAATCAAAAACACAGCTTATGGTTATGCACAAAAGTATGGTGATGGAGGAGAGTTATTATCTTCACCTTTACCAATGACAACAAATACCATTTTTGACATCGCCTCAAATACTAAAATGTTTGCAACTAACTTTGCTTTAATGAAGTTAGTGAGTGAAGGGCGTTTAGATACCAATAAATCACTGTCATATTATTTACCAGATTACAGCGGCTCAGGTAGAGAAACACGACGCGTTAAAGATTTACTCACTCATAGTGCAGGCTATGGCCCTCAAGTACGTTTTTTTGATGAAAATAATAAACTTGGTAAAGCTTTTTATTCTCAAAACAGTGATAAAACTAAGCAGCTTATTTTAACTAAAGTACCATTTTCAATGGGTAGGAATACTAAGCATATTTACAGTGATACTGACTTTATGTTACTGGGAATGTTAATTGAACGTATAACAGGGAAAAGCCTAGATCAATATTGTGAATTTGATATTTATCAGCCACTTGATTTACATAACACGTTATTTAATCCTTTAACTAAAGGTAAAAATAAAAAACAAATAGCGGCAACTGAAATTCATGGTACAACACGCGGTGGTCGCGTAGATTTTGATAATGTTCGTCGTTATGTTTTACAAGGTGAAGTGCATGATGAAAAAGCTTTTCATTCTTTTTCTGGTGTAGCAGGGCACGCAGGCGTTTTTTCAACAACGTCAGATATAGCCGTATTAATGCAAACACTTTTAAATAGAGGAGGCTATGGAAGTACGCAGGTTTTTGACCAGAGCGTATTAGACCAATTTATCAAACCCGCAGACACCGATGGTAGTTACGGTTTAGGTTGGCGTCGAAATAACAATGGTGCATTAAAATGGCATTTCGGGCCTTATGCTAGTCCATCAGCATACGGGCATACCGGTTGGACAGGCACAGTAACAGTTATTGACCCTGAACATGATTTAGCTATTGTATTACTCACTAACGCTAGACACAGTTTAGTAGAAGGTGATGAAACGCATTACACCTTTAAAGGAAAAGCATTTGAAACAGGGAAATACGGCAGCATCATCTCATTAGTTTATGAAGCTGTTTTAACAGGGAAATAGTTACCTGGTCTGTAGTTAATTAGTAAACAGTTAGTAAATAGCTAGCTACTAAACCGTTATTTAAAATAGCGATATAAGAAAAACTAGGCAAGAAAAGATAAGTAAGAAAAAATAACGTTACTTTTTTATTAAGTGGCGTTGAATCTTGTACAGTCAAGAGTCTGTTCCAAGGCTCTTGAGGTTAATTTTTAACTACAGAGTTTATGTGGTCTTTAGATTTATGTTTTCGGTAATAAGCTATTTTTCTAAACTAAACTGTATCCACCTTGCCTGATTGTAGTGGTCAACTAATTTTGTAAAGTTCATTACCACCAGACAATTTTTAACTTTCTATGTGCGGATTTTATATTATATCAACTAGCTTCTTCTTAAATTGGGCTTGAGTGTTAGCTCCTAATTTTTCCATTATTTTATACCAGTTTCATTAATTAAGTGAACAATTTTATACGTAGAAAAAATTGCCAAATACAAGGCATTTATTTCAATAACTAGTTGTTCTAATTATTAAATAAATAACGATGTAGTTGGTGATTTTAGCAAGTAGGAATGATCACATAGTTAGTGAGATTGGTATTAGTGCCGATTTTTTAAATGCTAACTCATAACTCATAACTTATTTAAGTTAACCTTTATGCTAGCTTCATTTTTACGCTGTTCAGCAATTGCTAAAAGCTCAAGATCTTCCATATGGTCCATCATAAATTCATATGTATTTGCTGGTATACAGTAAAATATAGGTCCATTTCTATTTAAAATAGCAATCGCTTCGCCATCTGCGCTTAAAGGAGCCTTGATTGGTTTAGCTTTTAATTCACTTATACTTACAGCTGCTTTTGTTAATATTCTAGTTGTCATACGATTTTAGGTACTTTAACGTGGCCATTAGTTAGGTCTAGTATGAGCAGTGAAATATAGCAAATCACTAAAAATGACAAAAAACAGTTGGTTGTTGATCGTATATCAGGCATTGTTATCAACCGTAATTAAACGCTTAAATGCCGTTATATTTAAATTTTTCAAAAAGTAAGGAGCACTTTTGAAAAAATTCACTAAATTATTTTTATTACCTTTAACACTGGTTATATCCTCTCAAACCTTTGCAAATGACAGTTTTACTTTTGGTTTAGGTGCAGGCACTTTATATAGTGGCCTTGGTATTAATGTAGGAATGCAGTCTAAAACAGATTTAAAGTATATTTCTGCGGGTTGTGTTAGTTATTCTTCTATTTATGGCGAAACTTGCGGTGTAGGCGCTGGTTGGATCACAACAGATATCTTTGACTTTCAAACTTCTAAGCATGGGGCAAGCTTTTATGTAGGTATTGTAGGAAGGAAATATGCTAACTTTGATCACAAAGCTATTTACGGGGCTGGCTTAGGCTACCATTACTTTTTTCGAGGCCTAGGTAATTCTGGCGCTAATATCGGTTTTACTATCACCGCTGGAAATGGAAGAGATGATATTGCTATGGGTGGTATGCTTCAGCTTGGTTATCAATTTTAAGAAAAAACTCATTAAAGAACAATTATTTGATTTTTTCGTATTGTAATCAACGATATTCGTCCGTTTAATACGGTGTTATACCTACCTCAGGAGGTTTTGGTTTGATTTCAGGCTATCGAATTAGTTACGATCTAAAAGATATGGATATTATTGCTATCAATCGTTTTATAGCGAACTCATATTGCGCTAAAGGTATCTCATTAGAGACAATGAAAAAGGCAATGAATAATTCATTGTCTTTTGGTGTTTTTAATAACTTATAATTACCTGGATAGTCGTTTTAATACTTTATTGGTGTTAGTGATAAGGCTGTTTATTTGAAACTATTAATAAGTGAATTCAACAACTAACAACCCTAGACAATTTAATATCATCAATAACACTGTTATATTTTGATTTTTTACGGTATATATATAGATGAATTAAAAATAAAATATTATTTCTTTTTTTCGAGGGATTTGATGGTATATTATCAAGGAACTTATGTTTTAGCTTTTACATTAAATCGAACTTATGCTCAAAAAAACACAACAAATCTATAAGTACCTTTTTCCGCGCCGACAATTATTAATTCGTCAAGATGGTGAAATTAAATATATTAGCGCTTCTGCTCGCCTGCAGTTTAGCCTGGTAATTGCTTTGGGAGTTTGTCTTGTTTGGTTAGCCTTTTCTAGTTTGGAATATTTTACGCTTAACGACAAAATATCATTAACTAAAAATAAGCTAGGTGAATCTCGAAACTCACTGAATCAATTGTCATTAACTTATCAAGAAAAACAAAACGCTCTGGTATTAAAACTAGAACAAGTGGAAAAACAGCAAAAGTTTTTACAAAATATTCTTGATTCAATGTCATTAGTACTACCAGAAAAAAACACTAGCCAAACAAGTCCTGATATAAAATCGTCTGAGATAATAAACACTGAATTGAAGATTGGAAGTGACAAACCTATAGCTAAATCGAGTCAGCAAACAGATGTTGTACTGGATAGCATAGAAAGCGTAAAAATTAGGCTGGAAAATATTATAAACTATCAGGTAAGTAGTAGGGTTCAGCTTGCTCAGCAAATTAGCCATCGACAACAAACGTTGACAAACGCTGTTTTGTCAACGGGGATCTCTCCTGATATGTTACTGGAAAATATGACGAGACAAGCACAAGGTGGGCCTTTAGGCGATCTAACTCTAGACACTATGTCTGCTGAAAATGAAGGTTTACTGAATAGGCTTGTCTCCCTGCTTAATCTTGAAGAGGCGCTTAGTAACGTTCCTCGAGCATTTCCAGCAAAAAAATATTACATATCGAGCCGTTTTGGTATTCGCAGTGATCCAATGATGACTCGTCCTGCAATGCATAAAGGCATTGATATGGCTGGTTGGCCTAAAACTAAAATATACTCACCTGCTAACGGTATTGTACGTCGAGCAGGCCGTAATGGCAGTTATGGCATTTTTATTGAAATTGATCACAAAAATGGCTTTACGACACGCTATGGCCATTTGCACAGCACCAAAGTAAAAAAAGGACAACAAGTTGATAAAGATGATATTATCGGATTAATGGGGAGCACCGGACGCAGTACAGGTACCCATTTACATTATGAAGTTATCTTCGATAAAAAGCAGATTAATCCAGTGAAATTGATAAGGGCTCTAACAGATGTTCTCTAAAATTATGTCGCCTAAAGTAAGCAAAGATACTAAAGTAGCCAAAGATACTAAAGTAACCAAAGATATTAAAGTGGAAACAAATATGAAAAAAACTTCAAGTAATGCTATTCCTTCAATAATCGGATCAGATGTAACTATCGTCGGTAATGTGTCAAGCCAAGGCGTAATGCAATTAGAAGGAAAAATAGAAGGTGATATCAATATCAATCATTTGACCGTAGGCAATGATGGTTGGGTTGAAGGCTCTATTGTGGCAGATGAAGCGATTATTAAAGGTAAAGTCGTAGGTACTATAAAGGCAAGAAAAGTTGTTCTTGAAAAAAGTGCTAAAGTGCATGGCGACATCCAACATGAAATTATCAGTATTGAAGAAGGCGCAGTAATTGAAGGTAGCTTCAACTCAACAAAGAAAAATGTTGTTGAAGTTTCTAAATTAAACGTAAATTAACCCAACACCCACTCTAATATTATCAAGTTACCTATTATGATGGGTTTGTATATCACCATTACAAACCTGAGTGATATATGGTAAAAATAGATAATAAGATAATAAGATAATAAGATAATTGGATTCACTTAATTATGAGTTTTTAGCTAAGCTTAATTACTCTATTTTAATCAAGAGCCTTTTATTTTAGTACCGCTATATTTGTATTTATGCAAATATAAAAGTACGTTCAACTAGTGAGAAGACATCTTCTGACTAAGCTCTTCAAAAAGTACCATCATATTTTTAGTTTGCAGCACTGCTAATTATGGAGTCAAAAGTTGTAATTAATTAGAGTTTTAATTAATTTAATTGACTTGAAAATCTACTCGGACGGCCGACTTTAGTTGGAAAGTTCAATCTTTTGACTAGAATTAAAGCACCAATTTAAAAAAGTATTTTGCTGATAACTACGGCTAAAAAAAATTATTAATTAAATTGATAGCTTATATTACCACTGTATTTCCCCGCGACTAATTACTTAGGTGCTCCGACGTTTAAGGTGAAGTTCCTTTTGATCTAAAAGTGTAGAATGTACGTATGTTTACTCTGTTGACAAATAAAGGGTACTCAATGAAATTATCTCAAGAAAGTGAATCAAGAATTATTGAAATGGCGTGGGAAGATAGAACGCCGTTTGAGGCGATAGAGCTACAATTTGGTTTGAATGAGTCTGACGTTATTCGCTTTATGCGTAGTCATTTAAAGTTGGGCAGTTTTAAACTTTGGCGTTCTCGTGTTTCTGGGCGTGCAACAAAGCATATAAAAATTCGCAGTGCCGATGTCTCTCGGGGGTATTGTCCTACTCAGTACAAGCATCGCTAAAAGAGTAGGTATTAAACAGGTATTAAGTTGCTATTTATTAGAGGGCTTAAAAGTAATAGTATTCTATTATTAAGCCCTTTCCTGTGAATTTATCACGCTATCTTAATGAATTTTTTATTTAATGCGCTTATTTTTGTATTAAATGCGTTAATTCAGATTTGAATATATGTAGTTAAGCTCTGGCAATATCAACCATTAAATCATCATCAATATTCTCTAAAGCATCGACCAGTGTATCAACATCTTTTGCTTTTATTGCAACGTGAGCTTTAGCATTAAATATTAATTGCCCTGTGTGAGCGGCACTGGTTTGTGAACTTACTAGTTTAATTAAGTTACCGCCTTGCAGATGAATAATAGACGAAATTTCTTGTACAATACCTGCTCTGTCATTAGCGGTTAACTCGAGTGTTAAGTTAGCGTTTACTTTTTCTGAAACTGAGTGAGCTATTTCAATTTGACAGTTTAAGCTTGCAATATTGTTAAGTGCTGTCACTAATGCTTGAGTGTTATCTACACTCACTGCAACTTCTATTACACCGGCAAAAAAACCAGATAAATGATGTAAGCTACTTACTTGCCAATTACCTTGATGCTCTTTAATAACATTAGACAAGGTGTCTACAATACCCGTTTGGTCTGCACCAATACATGAAATTACAATATGGTTCATAGGGATCCTTAAATACGGAGTTTGTGAATAATGATAATGTACTATACTCGGGAAAGTTGATTTAATTCTTTATCAAGTTGTTGACTGTCACCTAGATTTAACTCAATCAAGCGACGTAACAGGGTAATACTGTCTATATCGATAGCATCACAGTGTAACCCTATTTCGCTTTCTTGTTCGTGAACTACGATCATATGCATAGTAACTTTAGATTCACCGTCAGATAAAAAAAACGTTAGCGTGCCTAACTTTTCTTTGAGTGATTGTTTAGGCTCTACTAAAGTCACTAATGCACCTTTAAGAGATATATCGTGTATCGAGACCGGATAGCTATTATTTTCAATGTTTAGCTCTGCTTTAATTGAAAATAATACTCGGGTGAATTGTCGTCTATTGTCCATGTAAACTTATTATCGTTATGAATTATAGTTTCAGCATAGCTGTCTTTTAAACAAAAGGCACTTAAAGATACATGTTTAACGCATGTATCTTTAAGTGTGGTAAATATTTAACCTATTTTTTTATATTTGATACGGTGAGGCTCAATTGCTGCAGCACCTAATGTTTTCTTCAACCAAGCTTCGTAATCACTAAAGTTACCCTCGAAGAAGTTAATTTCACCTTCGTCGCGGTAATCTAAAATATGCGTGGCAATTCTATCTAAGAACCAACGGTCATGAGAAATAACCATAGCACAACCTGGGAACTCTAAAATAGCTTCTTCAAGAGCACGTAGTGTTTCAACATCTAAATCATTGGTTGGCTCATCTAACAATAATAAATTACCACCAGTTTTAACTAATTTAGCCAAATGAACACGATTACGTTCACCACCAGATAAGTCTTTTATGAATTTTTGTTGATCGTTACCTTTGAAGTTAAAGCGCGAGCAATAAGCACGGCTTGGTATTTGGTAGTTGCCAATCTCTAAAATATCATGTCCTTCAGAAATTTCTTGATAAACGGTGTTGTTATCATCCATATCATCACGGAATTGATCAACGCTAGCAAGCTTAACCGTGTCACCAATTTCGATAGTACCTGAGTCTTGTTGCTCTGTACCTGACATCATTTTGAATAAGGTTGACTTACCCGCGCCGTTAGCGCCAATAATACCAACAATAGCACCTTTGGGAATGCTAAAGCTTAAGTCGTCAATTAATACTCGACCGTCGAACGATTTTCTAAGGTTATGTACGTCTAGAACTTTGTCACCTAAACGCGGGCCAGGTGGAATATAAAGCTCATTTGTTTCATTACGTTTTTGGTTTTCTTGGCTATTAAGTTCTTCAAAGCGTGCCATACGTGCTTTACTTTTAGCTTGACGTGCTTTTGGATTAGAACGTACCCATTCTAGCTCTTGTTTAATGGTTTTTTGTAAGGCATTTTCACTTTTACTTTCTTGGGCTAAACGTGCATCTTTTTGTTCAAGCCATGAAGAGTAATTACCTTCCCAAGGGATACCTTCACCTCTATCTAACTCTAGAATCCAACCGGCTACATTATCAAGGAAGTATCTATCATGGGTGATCGCAACAACGGTCCCAGGGTAATCATGTAAGAAGCGCTCTAACCAAGCAACTGATTCAGCATCTAAATGGTTGGTCGGCTCATCAAGTAATAACATGTCTGGTTTTTGCAATAATAAATGACATAAAGCAACACGACGGCGTTCACCACCACTAAGTACTGATATTTTTTGTTCCCAAGGTGGTAAACGTAAAGCGTCAGCCGCTCGTTCTAGCACATTGTCAATATTATGCCCGTCTTGTGTATTGATAATATCTTCAAGCTGGCCTTGTTCTTTGGCTAGTGCGTCAAAATCAGCGCCTTCTTCTGCATATTCGTTATACACTTCATCTAAACGTTTTAATGCATTTTTAACCGTAGCTACTGCGTCTTCAACCACTTCACGAACGGTTTTTTCTTCATCTAGTTGTGGCTCTTGCGGCAAGTAACCAATTTTTGTTCCGGCTAATGCACTTGCTTCGCCTTCAAACTCTTTGTCTATTCCCGCCATAATGCGTAATAGACTTGATTTACCTGAGCCATTTAGGCCTAAAACACCAATTTTAGCGCCGGGGAAAAATGAGAGAGAAATGTCTTTTAAAATGGTACGTTTGGGCGGAACCACTTTACTTACGCGGTTCATTGAGAATATAAATTTATCTGGTAATGCCATGGGAATCCCAAGAGGTGAAGATTAAGTTGTAGGCTATTTTAAGTAACAACCTAGATGTTATCAATAGCTAGACCACTTTGCTTTTGCTCTAGCTGTATTTAAGCAATCAATACTACTAAAAATCATGAGAGTATTGGCCCATATTAATACCAATATCACTAACTATGTGCTCATTTCTATTTGCTAAAATCACTAACTACATCGTTATTTATTTAATAATTAGAACAACTAGTTATTGAAATAAATGCCTTGTATTTGGCAATTTTTTCTACGTATAAAATTGTTCACTTAATTAATGAAACGGGTATAAGAAAATTTATTTAGGTAGTGGGGTAAATAGTATATCTCCACTTTGTAATCCTGAAATTACCGTTACCATATTATGGTCTTGTGTTTTACCTAATCGCACAAAACGACGTTGAACATCGCCATTCACGTTCACCCAAACAAAATCCAGTTGTCCAACATGAGATATTTTATTTGATGGAATTGTTAGATTTACTTGCTCTCCTGCAGGTATCAACATACGAGCATACATACCCGGTAATAAGTGTTCATTATGCGTAATGCGTGTTTTAATTAAAAAGCTACGTGAGCCTGTATTCGCGGCAGGTACTATTTCTTCTATTTCACCTGTAATCGTTTTGTTAATACTCGGTAATTCTATATCAATTTTTTGACCAAGCGTTAAGGTTAGCGCTAATTGCTCTCGTACTTGTGCTTCTACACGTAATAGTAACGGGTTATATAATGATAATAATTTAGCACCAGCTTGTGCAGTGTCGCCAGGTTGTGCAAAGCGATCAACAATAAGGCCATTTATTGGCGCAGTTAATGTTGCGTAACTTAGTGTGGTTTCTGCCTGAGATAACCTTTGCTCGGCAGCAGTTAGCTCAGCGACAATACTTTGGTAATCAGCATTAGCCTTGTCAAAATTGAATGTTGAAATTAGTTGTTTTGCTAATAATTCTTTTGAACGTTCAAAGTTCTGTTTAGCTTCTTTATGGCGAGCCTGTAAGGCAATAATGTTTTGCTTTGTTTGTAGCACTTGTGATTGTAAATCGCTCTGCTCAAGTTCAACTAATAAATCACCTTTTTTTACTTTATCACCCGCTCTCACGGCAATGGTATTTATTCGGGCTAACATACGTGATGAAATAATGGTGGTTTGTTTAGCTTCCACACTGGCTGCAACTGGTTCGAATATCGCATCAGATCTTTCAATGACTGTATAAGTATTAGCTTTATCAAAATTAGCCATATTGGACGCTTGATTAATATCTTCGTTCAGTGAAGGGGAAATCTTCTCATCAAATGAACCAGCGAGCCAAGCGACCATGAACAGTAGAGCGAACAAGGCGATAACCGGTAGCAGTAATTTTTTTATAATGCTTTTATTGGCACTTTTTTGAGTACTTTTGGGATTGTTAATTTGAGTCATGTTTTTTCCTAGATAACCGCTTTATTTGGTTGTTCTAATGGTGAATGGTTTGATGATTGTTGTTGATTTTTATTGTCAAAAACTAATAAGTAAACAATAGGAACAACCAATAAAGTAAATATTGTGGATGAAATAATGCCAAAAATAATAGCAATGGCTAAGCCACTAAATACAGGGTCTAATGTTATAATTAAATTGCCTAATAACGTTGTACCTGCTGTTAATAATACTGGACGCATACGTACTGAACCTGCTTGAATTAAAGCTTCTTTAATTGGTTCGCCTCTATCTCGTGCTTGAGTGATAAATTCAATTAGAATTAAAGAGTTACGTACAACAATACCGGCTAATGCTATCATGCCTATCATAGCGGTTGCGGTAAATAATACCGAGTCAGGTGCATTAGCTATGGTGCGTTCACCAAATTGGTTTAGCATAAAAAAGCCTGGCATTATGCCAATAACCGTTAATGGAATAGCCGACATGATAATGCCTGATAATGCTGCTGAGCCTGTTTGTATTCTTAACACAATAAATATAGCGGTTAACGCAAAAGCAAAAGCAATACCCATATCGCGAAATACTCTAATGGTTATACGCCATTCACCTTCACCGCTCCAAGATAAATTTATATTGTCAGGCAAATACCAAGCGTTACCACTACCACTGTTTAAGAAAGTACGACTCTGCCAATCGTTTGATTGAGCTAGAGCAGGGGAGTTATCCTCTATATTGCCCTTGATATTACGATAATGTAGATCACTACTAATGTCGGCAATCACTGCTGCTGGGGTTCTACCTGAAATATCAGCGGTGACATAAACCACAGGTTTTAAATCTTTATGCAATATTACTTTGTCACTGATACCTTGCTCAAATTGACCTAATTCACCAAGTGATACCAATGATTGTGGTGCGATATCAATTCCTTGAGGTGTGGTTTGTTGTACTGTGCCTGCTTGTCCTTTAATGGTTAGACGATAAAGATCGGCAAGTGTTTCTCTTTGCTCAATAGGAAGCTTAATATTAATGGCCAATGGGGTTGCTTCTTCGTTAACATGTAAGTGACCCGCCACAGTACCACTATTAGCAACAGCGATAGCTTGGTTAATATTTTGTGTTGAAATACCAGATAACGCTGCTTTGGTTTTATCAGTAATAAAGCGTAACCTTGGTTGGTCATCAGCCACCGTAGAGTCTACTTCGACCACATGAGGCTCTTGCTTTAAGCGTTCTGCAACTATGCTTGCTGCTTGTTGTAATTCACTGTATTGCGTTAATTCGTCACCATATAACTCAGCAACTAATGTACTTAATACCGGAGGGCCAGGGGGAACTTCGACTACTTTTATTTGAATATCATTGTCTTTAAAAAGAGAGGTGTTAATCGATTTTAAATGTTCTCTTAATCTTAAAACAATCGCGTGAGATTGATGTTCGCGTTCTGTTTTATCAAGTAATATTATTCGTAAATCAGCCATGTAAGGTGTTTGACGTTGATAATATTGTCGAACCATCCCATTAAAGTCGATAGGCGAAGATGTGCCAACGTATGCGGCAATAGCTTTTATTTCTGATAATTGCTGTACTTTATTTGAAACTACTTTTGCCATTGCTGCTGTTTGCTCTAATGTAGCGCTTTCTGGCATATCAATAATAATTTGTACTTCATTTTTATTATCAAAGGGGAGTAGTTTAAGTGGTACTAACCGCATTACCGGAAGCATGGCGGCAACAATAAACAGTGCCAATACTAGCCATAAAACTAATTTACCTTTTTTCCTGTTATCTAATAAAGGCGTTAGTATACGACGATAAAATTGATCAAAGCCTTGATTACCTTTATCGGCGATCGCTAAATCGGTCGTTGTTTTTGGTTTGATAAATTTAGAGGCTAACCAAGGTGTCACTAAAAAAGCGACTAAGGTAGAGCTAATAACGCTTAACGGTACATTAAACGCCATCGGTGCCATGTAAGGACCCATCATGCCAGTGATAAAAGCGAGTGGTACAAAGGCTAGTACTATCGTTAATGTCGACATTAATAAAGGCACGCGAATTTCGTTTATTGCACCGACAATTTTGTCTTGCAAAGAACCACTTTTCTCTTTTAAGTAACGTTCAATATTATCAACACCCGTAATAGGATCATCAACGAGTAAACCTAATGAAAGAATTAAAGCGAAGAGTGTCACGCGATTAATCGTGTAACCAAAGAGTAAATCTAGCGATAAGGTTATGCCATAACAAATAGGTACTGCTAAACCTACGACAACAGCCGAACGCCAACCTAAAAAAACAGCAATAAAAACGACAACGGTAAATACGGCAAACGCTAAACTTGTAGTGAGGTTGTTTACTTTTTCGTTAGCAGTTTCACCATAATCACGTAAAGTTTGTACATGAACATTTGCTGGAAATATCGTTTTTTGTAGCTCATTAATTTTATCATGCACTGCTTGTGCTACTTTTACAGCATTACTACCACGCTGTTTGGCAACACTGATAGTCACAAGAGGGTGATCACCATTATTAGGAAATTTTATTGCTTCTGATGAACGGTTCTTAGGAGAATAGTGCTCTTGTTGATATTCGTTAGCGAAGTCAATCCAAGTGTAATTATTTTGCTCGCTAGGTCCATCGATAATAGTCGCGATATCTTTAAGTAGCACCACACTGCCATCAATAACATTAATAGGCGTTTGTTTTAACGTTTCTATGTCTCTAAAAACATCACCACTTTCAAGACGAAAAGATTGGTTCTCTAAAGTAATATTGCCATGATGCTGTAAAGCATTTGAAGCGTGAATCGCATTCAATACTTCGTTCATCGCTATTTTTCTGGCAGTCATTTGCTCAGGATTTAAATTGACTTGAATCTCTCTTGAGCGCCCGCCAACAATATTCACTTCACTTGTGCTTTCTATCGCTTGTAAGAAAGTACTAACTTCTTCAGCCAACCGACGTAAACTGTAGTCGTCTACTGTTTCACTATCACTACTCCATAAACCAAGCATAACAATAGGCACATCATCTACTTCTATGGGCTTCACACGCCAATTACTGACAATAGAGGGAATCTTATCTGTGTTTGAGTGAAGTTTGTTGTAGGTATTAAGTAATGCTTTCTCACGATTCTCACCAACATGAAATCGTAAAGTAACTATAGTTTGGCTATTATTGGTCACTGAATAAACATGTTCAACCCCAGATACTTGTGCTAATAATTTTTCTAGGGGTGTTGTGACTAGTCGTTCTACTTGCTGAACATTGACCCCTGGGGCACTAACTATAATATCTATCATGGGTACCACAATTTGTGGCTCTTCTTCGCGTGGCGTATAGTTCAATGCCATTATGCCGGCGATTATAGATAGCATTAGCAAGATAAAAGGTACTTTGCTGTTTAATGTTTTTCTTAGCAATGTCGATGTAAAGTTGCTTGGTATTTGCATGTTCAGTTAACTTTCCTTAGATAGGAGCAATGACGATAACTTAGATATCTTCACAAAATTGTTTTTGTAAAACTTCTAATAAATACGATATTTTTTGATTGGCAATTCGGTAATAAATTGTTTGAGATTCGCGTCTAGTTGCTACTATTTCGCTTTCTCTTAATTTTGCTAAGTGCTGTGATAGCGCTGACTGTGATAAATCTATCTGTTCATTCAAGTCTCCAACGGTCAGCTCGCCGCCAGCTAAACAACATAACACCATTAATCGATAAGGGTTCGAAAGTTGCTTAAGTATCGTTGAAACGTGTTGCGCACTTTCGAGCAATTTTGTTTGATCTGCTTTCATAATATGTACAAATTTCATCCGTTGATTTTATTTTAGTCTACTATTGTACTTTAATTTAGTAAAGGCTAATATACAATATATAAGATAAACTTAATTTAGCACAAACTAATTTAACGTTATCTTATGTTAATAAAGTATATTTGTTAAAAAGTGATAACCGGTATAGAGATTACAAGGAGAATATCATGACAGTGAATGATGTATTTCGTTTGATCGTAGGCGTAATGATTCTAGTTTCATTATTGCTCACACAATACCACTCCTCAAATTGGGTATGGTTTACCACGTTTATTGGTTTTAATTTATTACAATCCGCATTCAGTAAATGGTGCTTAATGATGATTGTTTTAAAAAAGATAGGTTTGAAAGACAGTTATACTGAGTGTAGATAACCATAAAGAGAATGAAAATTTAATTGAGGATTAAATATGTTAAAAACAATTCCTGAAGTGATTGCTCACGCAAGGCAATCACTGAATACAATTACTGCAGCCGATGCAGCAATAAAATGTAAGCTTGAAAATGGTATTATTATTGATGTGAGAGAACCGGCCGAGTTCGCTGAAAGAGCAGGAGATAATACTATTAATATTCCTCGTGGATTATTAGAGATGAAAATGTTGCAAATGTACCCAGATGAAAATTTAGCTATTTTTATTCACTGTGCTACCGGTGCTAGAGCCACATTTGCTGCAGAGCAATTGACTCGTGTAGGTTATAAAAATGTTTGGGTTGTTACTTGTATGCTTGATGATATTTGCTGCGTATTTTAACCATTGAATGTTAAACAGTGCAGCAAAATGGTTGCTAACAATTAAGCGTAATAATTGCCTGGATAAGGCTTTTAGTTGCAAAGGCTTTTAATTACAAAAGATGAGTTACAAAAGATTAGTTGCAAATAATGAGTTACGAAACAGTCTACTAATATTTAATGTTACGTAACCTGAGATCTGGATAAGGTGCGGCATTTTAAGCACTCATAATGGACTGTTCCCTATCCGATAACTTAATACACGGCTTTTGTCTTTTTAAACAATAAGCAACTATTCCTGAAATTACATTAAGCATAAAACCTGTTTCACTACGATGGCGGCTGTGCTCTATTTGAGATATGTTTTTAAGTTGATCATTCACTGTCTCTATTATGTATCTCTTTGATAGTATTGCCCGATCAAAGGCTGATATTACTTTAGCTTTCATATTTTTTCGCACGGTCGTCACTAAGTCAATATCTGATTCCTTTAATGTCTGGCTCAAGTTTTTTCCAATGTATCCCTTATCTGCATATAGCTTACCAGTAAGATTTTTACATAAGTCAGGTATTGGAGTTCGGTCATTTGTATTGCCCGGCGTAATATTCAAAGCAAGGATTTCACCTTTATGATTAATCAATAGATGAAGCTTAAAGCCGAAAAACCAGCCCATTGTTCCTTTTCCTCGCTTAGCCGTATCTGCAAATACACGGTTACGTGGAATACGGATATTGTGACATACCTTTAGGCTTGTAGAATCTACAAATGCAATTCCTGTTGGCTCACCTTTCACCGTTTGAAAGTAAGCACACATTGGTACAATAAGATCTGACATTGTATTGATGAAACGAGTGTAGCTGAGCAGCTCTGGGAAATCATCAGTCCAGTATCGTTGGACTAAACCAATATAGAAGTTTTTGAAATCTCTATGATTTGACTGATGAAATGCAATCATAATGCTCATTCGCTCGCTGGTAGACATTTTCGAACTACGTCTACGCTTGCGAGTACCGTCTGATAGCAATTGTGCTTCCCATTTAGGTGAAAATTGATGACAAAAATCATCGACATCACAAAATATTTCCACTAAATTATCCATCTGCCCACCTTATTTGCTTTCAAATCGTTTCTTGGTCGAAAGATCTGATCGCTAGGTGGGTATTTAGTTCAATTTTTTATCTTCTTATCCAGAATTGAGGTTACGTAACTTATTACTTTATTGTTCTTCATTTTTATAGCTATATTTACGTGGTAATTTATAGTTATACCCAACTAGGCACAGAGTCTGCGTTTATGATCTCATCATAACTAGGTCGTGCTCTGACAACTGCAAAGTCAGATCCTTTTACCATTATCTCGGGCGCTAACATCCGTGTATTATAAGTGGATGCCATTACCGCTCCATAAGCTCCACAGCTCATAATAGCAATTAAGTCACCTGATTTTGATTCATGCACTTGGCGAGCTTTGGCAAATGTATCTCCAGTTTCGCAAACTGGGCCAACCACATCATACGTTTTAAGGTCAGTTTGGCTTTGATCAACCGCTACAATTTCATGATGAGCTTCATACATACTTGGGCGGATCATGTCATTCATGCCTGCATCTAAAATAAGAAATTGGCGTTCTTCACCTGTTTTAACATAAACAACGCTAGAAACTAAAATACCGGCATTACCGAGTAAAGAGCGTCCCGGTTCAATTATTATTTTACAATTCAAATGACCTAGCTGCTTTTTGGCTATTGAAGCATATGCTTGCTTACTGGGAATAACTTCATCGTTGTAGGTAATACCTAAACCACCACCAATATCAACAACGCTAATGTTATGACCATCGCTTCTTAAATCAATAATTAATTGGGCAATGCGCTTGTAAGCTTCTTCAAAAGGAGCAAGTTGGGTAAGTTGTGAACCAATATGAACATCAACCCCTTGTACCTTTATATTAGGAAGCGAAGCTGCTCTATTGTAAGCAATGCGAGCTTTACTAATAGGAACCCCAAATTTATTCTCAGCTTTACCGGTAGAAATTTTAGCGTGCGTATTCGCACAAACATCCGGGTTTATACGAAAGGCAATAGCGGCTTCTTTATTTAAACGAGTCGCTACTTGACTAATAAGCTCTAGCTCTGGCTCAGACTCAACGTTAAATTGAAAAATCCCTTCGTTTAATGCGTATTCTATTTCCGGCTCAACTTTTGCTACACCTGAGTAGACAATTTTATTTGCTGGAATGCCTGCAGCACGTGCACGGCGTATTTCACCTATTGAGACAACATCGGCACCTGAGCCTAATTTTGCTAAGGTTGATAAGACTGCCTGATTTCCATTCGCTTTAACTGCGTAACAAATAAGTGTGTCTTGATCAGGCAATACCGTAGAGAATGCTTGTTGGTAATCTTTATAATTTTCGCTAATCGCGGTATTTGAATAACAGTAAAAAGGCGTGCCTACTTGCTTTGCTATATCGCTAAGTGGAATATTTTCTACTAGCATTTTTCCATTAACGTGCGAGAAGTGTTTTTGTGTAGTCATTTGATTACCATCAGTATAGTTTTTTAGTAAGGTTTGCCAGCAATGTATTTCAACAAAGTCTTTATACGAATATGTCAGTAAAGCTGCGGAAAATTTATTTTATCTTGATGTTTATTCAAGTCGCTAACTGTTAAGTAAACTAGTGAGTTATTGAATAGCTATTATTGATAGCTTTGCTCGAAGAAGCTTTCAATAATAAGCCTTGCCGATTCTGCATCGATATTATCTTTTTTCAAATTTTTAAAGCCACCACGGGCAAATAATTGTTCTTTTGCATCAGCTGTCGTCAGTCTTTCATCTTGAAATTCAACTTTTAAGCCAAAGCGTCCGGCGAGTCGATTACCAAATTTTCGAGCATCTTTCGTTAATTGTTGTTCACTACCATCCATATTAAGGGGTAAACCAACAACAACTAAGTCTGGTTGCCACTCTGTTAAAAATACTGATAAGGAATCCCAATGAGGAATTCCATCAGTCGCCTTAACCGACCCTAATGGTGAAGCAGAGCCAGTGATTTCTTGACCGACAGCAACACCAATATATTTTTTACCGAAATCAAAACCAATAATGGTACGTTGACCTATTTCTTTTGTTATTTTTTTAGTCATTATGCATGACCAATTTCAGAAGATAGATGCGCAATATCTATTCCAAGTTTCTGTGTCGCTTTTTTCCAACGTAGTTCAATTGGCGTATTAAATAAAATATCACTGTCAGCATCAATCGTCAGCCAAGAGTTACTTTTTAATTCAGACTCAAGTTGACCTGGACCCCAACCGGCATAGCCTAGAGTTACCATAAATTGCTCAGGTGCTTTATCTGTACCTAATGCCATTAAAATATCTTTTGAGGTGGTGATCATTATGTCTTCACTTAATGCTAAAGAGCTTTTCCAACCAGGTTGTGTTTGATGTAAAACAAAGCCACGGTTCTGAGACATAGGGCCGCCAGAAAGTACCGGTTGCTCTAAACTGATATCTATTATTATATCTTCAGCATCAGCATCTGTTTCAGACAAAGATGTTTGCTCAGGTAGTTGTTCTAGTGCGTCATCAGTGGCTTGGTTAGCAATACTTTTATTGCTTTCTTCTCGATCACTTTCTTCAATTTGTTTTAATAAATCATGCAAGGTAATATTGACCGGCATATTGATAATTAAGCCCATAGCACCTTCGTCATTATGTTCACAAATGTAAGTTACGGTTTTATTAAAATAGTCATTGGCTAATGATGGCATAGCAATTAAAAATTGATTCTCTAAGCTTTTCATCTATTTACCTTTTATAGATTGTTTTAAACGAAAGTTTGCACTACATATGTTAAATAATACTTTATCTACATTCATGTTAGTAAAGTATTCGCATTATTTTTTACGGATGTTCTCTTCAATAGCGTCCATTAGCTTACCACTAATATTGATAGGGTAGGCCGCTTCTATTTCACGTATACATGTTGGGCTAGTAACATTAATTTCAGTAACCTTATCACCGATAACGTCTAGGCCAACAAAGAATAAACCACGTTTTTTAAGCGCTGGCGCAATAGTGTCTGCAATTAGTTTATCGCTAGGACTTAAAGGTCGTGCAACACCACGGCCGCCGGCGGCTAAATTACCGCGAGTTTCACCTTGTGCAGGAATACGAGCCAAGCAATAAGGCATTGGTTCACCGTTAACAATAAGAATACGTTTATCACCATCAACAATCTCAGGCATATATTCTTGTACCATTGCGTACTGTTGCCCATGGTTAGTTAAGGTTTCTATAATTACACCAATATTGGCATCATCTTCTTTTATACGAAAAATAGAAGATCCACCCATGCCGTCTAGTGGTTTAATAATAATGTCTTTTAATTCTTGATGAAAAGCGCGAATTTGAACATCATTTCTGGTAACCAAAGTGCGCGGAGTTAGATCTGCAAACCAAGCAGTAAATAATTTTTCATTACAGTCGCGTAAACTTTGTGGTTTATTGACTATCAGTGTGCCTTCTACTTCAGCACGCTCAAGTATATAAGTAGCATAAATAAACTCGGTATCAAAAGGAGGATCTTTTCTCATCAAAATAGCGTCAAGATCGCTTAATGGAACATCTTGTTGGTCGCTTAGTTCATACCAATGATTAGCGTCATCAAATACTTTGATTTTCTGAGTATTTGCGCGAGCTTGACCTCGATCTAGATATAAATCTTTCATTTCCATGTAGTAAATTTCATAGCCACGCTTTTGTGCTTCTAGCATCATCGCCATAGAAGAGTCTTTAGCTACTTTAACTTCACTGATAGGATCCATTACGATACCGAGCTTTATGGTTTTAGGTTGTGCTATTGTCATTTTATATCCTATCTTTATATTATTTAGTTAAGTAACTTGGTAATGATTTATGCTAAATCACCAAAACGACATTGTAATGCCGTTATTGCGGTAAGTGCCGCAGTTTCTGTTCTTAAAACTCTAGGACCAAGTAATATGTCTTGAAAATCAGCTTCATTTGCTTTGCTAATTTCATCATCACTTAATCCACCTTCTGGACCTATTAGTAACCTAACCTGAAGCGCACTTTCTGTGCTATCAACGGGTAATGTCATAATAGAATGTTTAGCCTTAGGGTGTAAGTTTAATTTAAGCGAGTTGGTTTCTTGTGCTAACCAGTCTTCTAAATACATAGGCTCTGCAACTTCTGGCACTATGCAGCGACCACTTTGCTCACAAGCGCTAATGACTATTTTTTGCCATTGGTCATGTTTTTTTGCTAAACGTTCACCTGATAACTTTACACCGCAACGCTCAGTAAACAATGGTGTTATTTTATTAACACCAAGTTCTACAGACTTTTGTAACGTGTAGTCCATACGATCACCACGAGAAATACCTTGCCCTAAATGTATATTTACAGGAGATTCATTTGCTATTACTTCCTGTTTGATAATTTCAGCACTCGCTTCTTTCTTTTTTACATCGACTAATTTAGCTGTATATTGCACAGGCTCTTTACCATTAAACAGGGCAACAGTATCGCCTTCTGATAAACGTAACACTCTGACAATATGACCGAAGGCATCATCAGATAATTTCACTGTGTCATTTAAAGTTAGCTCACTATCTTGGTAAATACGTGTTTTAGGCATGCTCGTTGATACTAATTAATGTATGGGGTTATATAGTTAAAAGATAAGGGCATAAATGATAAAAACAATACAACCTATGAACTATTTAGTACTGTATTTATTTTAACTAACCTGAGATCTGGATAAGGTGCGGCATTTTAAGCACTCATAATGGACTGTTCCCTATCCGATAACTTAATACACGGCTTTTGTCTTTTTAAACAATAAGCAACTATTCCTGAAATTACATTAAGCATAAAACCTGTTTCACTACGATGGCGGCTGTGCTCTATTTGAGATATGTTTTTAAGTTGATCATTCACTGTCTCTATTATGTATCTCTTTGATAGCATTGCCCGATCAAAGGCTGATATTACTTTAGCTTTCATATTTTTTCGCACGGTCGTCACTAAGTCAATATCTGATTCCTTTAATGTCTGGCTCAAGTTTTTTCCAATGTATCCCTTATCTGCATATAGCTTACCAGTAAGATTTTTACATAAGTCAGGTATTGGAGTTCGGTCATTTGTATTGCCCGGCGTAATATTCAAAGCAAGGATTTCACCTTTATGATTAATCAATAGATGAAGCTTAAAGCCGAAAAACCAGCCCATTGTTCCTTTTCCTCGCTTAGCCGTATCTGCAAATACACGGTTACGTGGAATACGGATATTGTGACATACCTTTAGGCTTGTAGAATCTACAAATGCAATTCCTGTTGGCTCACCTTTCACCGTTTGAAAGTAAGCACACATTGGTACAATAAGATCTGACATTGTATTGATGAAACGAGTGTAGCTGAGCAGCTCTGGGAAATCATCAGTCCAGTATCGTTGGACTAAACCAATATAGAAGTTTTTGAAATCTCTATGATTTGACTGATGAAATGCAATCATAATGCTCATTCGCTCGCTGGTAGACATTTTCGAACTACGTCTACGCTTGCGAGTACCGTCTGATAGCAATTGTGCTTCCCATTTAGGTGAAAATTGATGACAAAAATCATCGACATCACAAAATATTTCCACTAAATTATCCATCTGCCCACCTTATTTGCTTTCAAATCGTTTCTTGGTCGAAAGATCTGATCGCTAGGTGGGTATTTAGTTCAATTTTTTATCTTCTTATCCAGAATTGAGGTTAAATAAGCTTTTGTGTAAGTAAAAGCAAAAAACCAGCACTGCTTATACACAAGTGCTGGTTTTATTATTTTGTTTCAGTGTTTAATGAATAAAGCTTTTTAACTAGATTCCAGCTGATTTTCTCAAATCATCAGCTTTGTCTGTTTTTTCCCAACTAAAAGCAGTAAAGGTATCATCACCAACTGTCATTTCAAAAGGTTCTCGGCCAAAGTGACCATACGCAGCTGTTTGTTGATACATAGGGTGTAATAAATCTAACATTTTAGTGATACCGTAAGGGCGTAAGTCAAAATGTTCGCGAACAAGTTCAACTAAACGTTCTTCACTTATTTTACCTGTACCAAATGTATCAATAGAAATTGATGTAGGCTCAGCAACACCAATAGCATACGATATTTGAATTTCACAACGATCGGCTAAACCTGCAGCAACAATATTTTTAGCAACATAACGACCAGCATAGGCTGCACTACGATCAACTTTTGATGGATCTTTACCAGAGAAAGCCCCACCACCATGACGAGCCATGCCGCCATAAGTATCAACAATAATTTTTCTACCTGTTAAGCCACAATCGCCTACTGGACCACCAATAACAAAACGACCCGTTGGATTGATATGATATTTAGTATCTTTAGTTAACAATTCAGCAGGAAGTACATGCTTAATAATGTTCTCCATTACCGCATCAACTAAATCTTCTTGTTTAATATCTGGATTATGCTGAGTTGAAAGAACAACAGTATCAATTGCAACTGGCTTATTGTCTTCATAGATAAACGTTACTTGTGATTTAGCATCAGGGCGTAACCATGGAAGAATACCAGACTTACGTGCTTCAGCTTGACGCTCAACCAAACGGTGAGAGTAATAGAGTGGTGCAGGCATTAACGTTTCAGTTTCATTAGTCGCATAACCAAACATTAAACCTTGATCGCCAGCACCTTGATCTTCAGGTTTGCTGCGATCAACACCTTGCGCTATTTCTGGTGACTGCTGACCAATTAAATTCATAATGCCGCATGTTTCACCGTCAAAGCCAACATCTGAAGATGTATAACCAATGCTACTAATAACATTACGCGTAATAGTTTCTAAATCAACCCATGCGTTAGTGCTTACTTCACCTGAAATAATAGCAACGCCGGTTTTAACCATTGTTTCACACGCAACACGTGCAAATTTATCTTTAGCAATAATAGCATCTAAAACCGCATCAGAAATTTGATCGGCAATTTTATCTGGGTGTCCTTCAGACACAGACTCAGAAGTAAAAAAGTGTGTAGACATAAAACCTCAACAGTTTAAATCTTTTAATCTATGTCGCTTAATAAATAGGTATTTAGAAAGTAGATGAAAAGATGAAAATTAACATTAATACAATATATAAATGCAGTTTACTATCATAGGAATCACATTTCTATCTTTTTTACGCCTAGACGTCTAAATGGCTTTAATTTTTAAGTCGGAAATCATTACATCTATAATAAGAAAAACAAAAAACATTCATTTTACAGCAGCTTATACCGATATATAACGGCTTTAAGTGCTTTTCATTAAATTTAGGTTTTGTTGAAGCTGGGGAAATAAATCAGAGGTGGGGAACTCGGTTGAGTAATAGTTAGTTAATCAACAGCCGTTGAGGGTATTTCTATAAAAGTAAATAAAAGGGCGCCACTACAATTGGCGCCCAGCTAATTTAACCTTTCCTTTTTCTCGGTTTTACTACTTCAGTAGTATTCGATTCTTTTTTCAATTTACGTTTTTCTTTCAACGTTAATACGGGCTTTTTCTTATCATTCTTAGACATATTGTTACCTAATAATAAATTACAGATTAATTACGTATGTTTTTGCAAAAAAACTAAAAATTATAGAAAATAAATCAAATAAAATACCCTCCTTAGATAGTTATAATGAGTTAGCTAATTACTTTATGAAATAATACCAATCTCACTAACTATGTGATCATTTCTACTTGCTAAAATCACCAACTACATCGTTATTTATTTAATAATTAGAACAACTAGTTATTGAAATTAATGCCTTGTATTTGGCAATTTTTTCTACGTATAAATTTGTTCACTTAATTAATGAAACTGGTATAAATAAATCTATAAAAGATGGATACAATTAAGCCTACTTTGTTAAGCGAACTTAAAAGGAGCTATCAAATAGATATAATGTGTTTGGTTTTTATTTTGAAATACAGACGAGCGTAGAGGTACGCTCGTTTAAACGGGGAATTTTAGGGCAAAGCTCCCTAAAAATAAAATATAATAAGGTATTGATATAGGTGTTTTCATAGGCCCAATATAGCAGCTTAAATAATAACTGCAAGCCTATTTGAACACGTTTAATAAAAGGTAATATTTAACGATCATGTACATTCAATCTATAAATAATTAAAGGAAATAATAAAAGTAAGAGTTAGGGTTTTATATTACAAATAACCATTCATTTTGTCAGGGGTGATTAGGTTATCTACTTATAAGTATCTCTATAAGTACCTTTATGAGTATAAGGAGAAAATTTCTACCTAGGTAACGGAGTTGACCATACTATTGAACATCGTACAGTTTTTTAAAGATAGCGCGAAAGTTTATCGTTTGTATAGCTATATGGTAATAGGTAACTAAAGGAGGTTCTTCCAGGGTGCCGCAGTAAATCGGTGTCTGAATGTCGTGTGCTTTTCTAGAGACAGCGCGGAAGTTTATCGTTTGTATAGCTATATGGTAATTGTTAATTAAAAGAGGTTCTTCCTGGGGGCGCAGTAAAGCGGTCTCTTAACATCGTGTGCTTTTCTAGAGATAGCGCGGAAGTTTGTTTTGATTACCTATTACAAAGAGGTTCTTCCAGGGTGCCGCAGTAAACCGTAGTCCTGAACACCGTGTGTTCAGGGCGGAAGTATCATTTCAACCGTAGGCTTCCCGATACGAGCCGGGCTTGCACAATAGCTGAAAATCAACTCCCTAAGGTAAAACTTATCGGCTCAGGGACATAGTCACTTACAAACACCCCAGAAGAATCATTATTATAACTGAAATTTAATGAGTGATAAGCTTTTTTTAATAAGTGTTGTTTGTTTGCTTAATATTTAACTACTTACTAACTGTTTATAAAACCTCATTAATAGGTATGCTTAATGATAAAGTGTAAATTACAAAGCATATTGATTGTTTAAACTACAGTATCTACAGGGTTTGTATCATTGTTGAGCACTTAAACAAATAATTGAACTTTTTGATAAATAACAGTTGACCCAGTAAAAGAAATCTATACAATGCGCTCCAGTTCCAAGGGGTTCAGGTAAAACGAATCATCAACGGACTGTTTTAATAAGTTATCTACTTTCATTTAATGATAAATAGTTAATTTAACGTTTTAAAATGAAGTGTTTAAGAGTTTACAAAAACTTTTAAAAAAATCAAAATAAAACGTTGACATTAAAACTCGGAAGCGTATGATACGCATCCTGCTTCGGGGCAACAGCAACGAGCAACACGAATTAAGTTAAGTTCTTAAATCGTTAGGTGAAGAGCGAATGCGACTCTCATCTATATCGACTAACCTAGTTACTCGATATCTTCTTTAACAATTAGTTATCATGCAATTTGTGTGAATACTCACATTAACTTGTTTTTACATAGTTCTTCTTTCTTAGGAAAGTGGAACAAAAAAACGCTTAATGAATGATGTTCATGCAAATAAATATAGTTACTTATTTCTAGCGAGATAGGTGCGACTATGTAATGCGATATCAACTTCGGTTGGTATCACGACAGAATTCATTGAGCAGTAACACATCACTTTTACTTAGGTAGAATGGTGAGGTTACACAAACGATTTTTAATTGAAGAGTTTGATCATGGCTCAGATTGAACGCTGGCGGCAGGCTTAACACATGCAAGTCGAGCGGTAACAGAGATAGCTTGCTATCTGCTGACGAGCGGCGGACGGGTGAGTAATGCTTGGGAATATGCCTTATGGTGGGGGACAACAGTTGGAAACGACTGCTAATACCGCATAACGTCTACGGACCAAAGGGGGGGATCTTCGGACCTCTCGCCATTTGATTAGCCCAAGTGAGATTAGCTAGTTGGTAAGGTAAAGGCTTACCAAGGCGACGATCTCTAGCTGGTTTGAGAGGATGATCAGCCACACTGGGACTGAGACACGGCCCAGACTCCTACGGGAGGCAGCAGTGGGGAATATTGCACAATGGGCGAAAGCCTGATGCAGCCATGCCGCGTGTGTGAAGAAGGCCTTCGGGTTGTAAAGCACTTTCAGTTGTGAGGAAAGGATGTTTGTTAATAGCAAGCATCTGTGACGTTAACAACAGAAGAAGCACCGGCTAACTTCGTGCCAGCAGCCGCGGTAATACGAGGGGTGCAAGCGTTAATCGGAATTACTGGGCGTAAAGCGTTCGTAGGCGGTTATTAAGCAAGATGTGAAAGCCCAGGGCTCAACCTTGGAACTGCATTTTGAACTGGTAGACTAGAGTACTGTAGAGGGTGGTGGAATTTCCAGTGTAGCGGTGAAATGCGTAGAGATTGGAAGGAACATCAGTGGCGAAGGCGGCCACCTGGACAGATACTGACGCTGAGGAACGAAAGCGTGGGGAGCGAACAGGATTAGATACCCTGGTAGTCCACGCCGTAAACGATGTCAACTAGCCGTTTGTGCCTTGAGGCGTGAGTGGCGCAGCTAACGCACTAAGTTGACCGCCTGGGGAGTACGGCCGCAAGGTTAAAACTCAAATGAATTGACGGGGGCCCGCACAAGCGGTGGAGCATGTGGTTTAATTCGATGCAACGCGAAGAACCTTACCATCCCTTGACATCCAGAGAAGAGACTAGAGATAGACTTGTGCCTTCGGGAACTCTGTGACAGGTGCTGCATGGCTGTCGTCAGCTCGTGTTGTGAAATGTTGGGTTAAGTCCCGCAACGAGCGCAACCCCTATCCTTATTTGCCAGCGAGTTATGTCGGGAACTCTAAGGAGACTGCCGGTGATAAACCGGAGGAAGGTGGGGACGACGTCAAGTCATCATGGCCCTTACGGGATGGGCTACACACGTGCTACAATGGCAGGTACAGAGGGCAGCAATACCGCGAGGTTGAGCGAATCCCACAAAGCTTGTCGTAGTCCGGATCGGAGTCTGCAACTCGACTCCGTGAAGTCGGAATCGCTAGTAATCGTAGATCAGAATGCTACGGTGAATACGTTCCCGGGCCTTGTACACACCGCCCGTCACACCATGGGAGTGGGATGCAAAAGAAGTGGCTAGTTTAACCTTCGGGAGGACGGTCACCACTTTGTGTTTCATGACTGGGGTGAAGTCGTAACAAGGTAACCCTAGGGGAACCTGGGGTTGGATCACCTCCTTATCTTGAAGTAAAAACGAATAATGGAATGTCCCTTTTAAGAGATATTCAGAGTATTCACACAAATTACATGATAACAAAATTGAAAGAAACCCTGATGGGGCTATAGCTCAGCTGGGAGAGCGCCTGCCTTGCACGCAGGAGGTCAGCAGTTCGATCCTGCTTAGCTCCACCATTTTGACTTTTTACTACGTTGCTTCGTAGTTCGTGTAGAAAAGACTACACGTCACCACAAAGCGCCTTGTAAAGAAATCAAAATACCATCGTTTCTTTTAAATGAAGAAAGAGACCAAACTTAATCTATCAAAGCGATGATAATTTAAGTTTGGTTTTTTAAACCAAGTTTTTAACCGAATGTGAGTTAAAAATTAGTTCTTTAACAATCTGGAAAGCTGATATAAATATCGGTATTTATATGACAAACACGGTGTCGCGCTGTTGTTTGTTACAGTATAAATACCAAGCTGTTACAACATTCTCTTATCGTGAATGCTGTAATGGTGATAATGCATCCCCCAAGGATGTATTATCGAATTCATACTTGCTCTTAGAGCAAAGATGTCTTATCAAGTAACTCATCTTATATCTTCGGATATATTGAGTACGTGAAAATGTCAGACTTTACAATTACTGTGGATTAGTCTCCACGGTGTACTTTGTTTTCATTTCTTTTATTAGAAAAGACTACTTAGGGTTGTATGGTTAAGTGACTAAGCGTATGTGGTGGATGCCTTGGCAGTTAGAGGCGATGAAGGACGTGTTAATCTGCGAAAAGCTTTGGTGAGGTGATAAAAACCGTTATAGCCAAAGATGTCCGAATGGGGAAACCCACTTAGCATAAGCTAGGTATCATTATCTGAATACATAGGATAATGAAGCGAACCGGGAGAACTGAAACATCTAAGTACCCCGAGGAAAAGAAATCAACCGAGATTTCGTTAGTAGCGGCGAGCGAACGCGAATCAGCCCTTAAGCTTATTGGGCGCTAGTGGAACTTACTGGAAAGTAAGACGATACAGGGTGATAGTCCCGTACACTAAAGCAACCTTTAAGTGAAATCGAGTAGGACGGAGCACGTGAAACTTTGTCTGAATATGGGGGGACCATCCTCCAAGGCTAAATACTACTAACTGACCGATAGTGAACCAGTACCGTGAGGGAAAGGCGAAAAGAACCCCTGTGAGGGGAGTGAAATAGAACCTGAAACCGCATACGTACAAGCAGTGGGAGCCCGATTTAGTCGGGTGACTGCGTACCTTTTGTATAATGGGTCAGCGACTTATATTCTGTAGCAAGGTTAACCGATTAGGGGAGCCGTAGCGAAAGCGAGTGTTAACTGCGCGTTTAGTTGCAGGGTATAGACCCGAAACCCGGCGATCTACCCATGGGCAGGTTGAAGGTTGAGTAACATCAACTGGAGGACCGAACACACGTATGTTGAAAAATGCGGTGATGACTTGTGGGTCGGAGTGAAAGGCTAATCAAGCCGGGAGATAGCTGGTTCTCCCCGAAATCTATTTAGGTAGAGCCTCGCACGAACACCATTGGGGGTAGAGCACTGTTAAGGCTAGGGGGTCATCCCGACTTACCAACCCTTTGCAAACTCCGAATACCAATGAGTGATATGCGGGAGACACACTGCGGGTGCTAACGTCCGTTGTGAAGAGGGAAACAACCCAGACCGCCAGCTAAGGTCCCAAAGTACTAGTTAAGTGGGAAACGATGTGGAAAGGCATAGACAGCTAGGAGGTTGGCTTAGAAGCAGCCATCCTTTAAAGAAAGCGTAATAGCTCACTAGTCGAGTCGGTCTGCGCGGAAGATGTAACGGGGCTAAACTAGTCACCGAAGCTGCGGATTTAATCTTAGGATTAAGTGGTAGGGGAGCGTTGTGTAAGCCGTTGAAGGTGAATTGAGAAGTTTGCTGGAGGTATCACAAGTGCGAATGCTGACATGAGTAACGATAAGGGGAGTGAAAAACTCCCCCGCCGAAAGACCAAGGTTTCCTGTCCCATGTTAATCAGGGCAGGGTAAGTCGGCCCCTAAGGCGAGGCGGAAACGCGTAGTCGATGGGAAACAGATTAATATTTCTGTACTTCTATATATTGCGAAGGAGGGACGGAGTAGGCTAGATGAGCACGGCGTTGGTAGTCCGTGTGAAAGAATGTAGGTGGGCGACTTAGGTAAATCCGGGTTGCTGTTAACACTGAGACTCGAGACGAGTGTCTACGGACATGAAGTCATTGATGCCATGCTTCCAGGAAAAGCTTCTAAGCTTCAGATATATAGGAACCGTACCCCAAACCGACACAGGTGGTTAGGTAGAGAATACTAAGGCGCTTGAGAGAACTCGGGTGAAGGAACTAGGCAAAATAGTACCGTAACTTCGGGAGAAGGTACGCTGCTCAGGGTGATGGAACTTGCTTCCTAAGCTCAGAGCAGTCGAAGTAACCAGGTGGCTGGAACTGTTTATTAAAAACACAGCACTGTGCAAAATCGAAAGATGACGTATACGGTGTGACGCCTGCCCGGTGCCGGAAGGTTAATTGATTCGGTTAGACTTAGGTCGAAGCTGATGATCGAAGCCCCGGTAAACGGCGGCCGTAACTATAACGGTCCTAAGGTAGCGAAATTCCTTGTCGGGTAAGTTCCGACCTGCACGAATGGCGTAATCATGGCCACACTGTCTCCACCCGAGACTCAGTGAAATTGAATTTGCGGTTAAGATGCCGTATACCCGCGGCTAGACGGAAAGACCCCGTGAACCTTTACTATAGCTTGACAGTGAACATTGCTCCTACATGTGTAGGATAGGTGGGAGGCGTTGAAACAGAGTCGCTAGATTTTGTGGAGCCAATCTTGAAATACCACCCTTGTATGCGTGATGTTCTAACCTAGGGCCCTAATCGGGCTTGGGGACACTGTCTGGTGGGTAGTTTGACTGGGGCGGTCTCCTCCCAAAGAGTAACGGAGGAGCACGAAGGTTGGCTAAGTATGGTCGGACATCATACGGTTAGTGCAATGGCATAAGCCAGCTTAACTGCGAGACAGACACGTCGAGCAGGTACGAAAGTAGGTCATAGTGATCCGGTGGTTCTGTATGGAAGGGCCATCGCTCAACGGATAAAAGGTACTCCGGGGATAACAGGCTGATACCGCCCAAGAGTTCATATCGACGGCGGTGTTTGGCACCTCGATGTCGGCTCATCACATCCTGGGGCTGAAGTCGGTCCCAAGGGTATGGCTGTTCGCCATTTAAAGTGGTACGCGAGCTGGGTTTAGAACGTCGTGAGACAGTTCGGTCCCTATCTGCCGTGGGCGTTTGAGAATTGAAGAGGGCTGCTCCTAGTACGAGAGGACCGGAGTGGACGAACCGCTGGTGTTCGGGTTGTTATGCCAATAGCATTGCCCGGTAGCTACGTTCGGAACTGATAACCGCTGAAAGCATCTAAGCGGGAAGCAGGCTTTGAGATGAGTTCTCACTGGAGCTTTAAGCTCCCTAAAGGGTCGTTGGAGACTACAACGTTGATAGGTCAGGTGTGTAAGGGCTGTGAGGTCTTGAGCTAACTGATACTAATTGCCCGTGAGGCTTAACCATACAACACCCAAGTAGTTTTTAGAACTATGAAGTGCATTGTATGAAGACTGACATTAGAAAACACACGTACTTACGTGTTACTTGAATAAGAATAAAGAACAAAACGATATTTACAGCTTTCTAAGATTGCCTTTTTTTGTTTAGCGACAATAGCGCTGTGGTACCACCTGACTCCATTCCGAACTCAGAAGTGAAACGCAGTAGCGCCGATGGTAGTGTGGGAGTTCCCATGTGAGAGTAGGACATTGCTAAACTTCTATTCGTACCGCAAGGTACACCCGAAGAGCCCGTTACGAAAGTGACGGGCTTTTTGCTGTTAGCTATTAAAAAATACAACAATAGCGCTGTGGCCCTACCTGAACCCATTCGCTAATACAGCCGCGGCGCACAGAAGTGAAACGCAGTAGCGCCGGATGATGGTAGTGTGGGAGTTCCCATGTGAGAGTAGGACATTGCTAAACTTCTATTCGTACCGCAAGGTACACCCGAAGAGCCCGTTACGAAAGTGATACCAATTCCGATAATTAACTGGTCATCATGGCCCAGTCTCGGTGACATAGAGATATTACCCTTTTAGTATTACTTCTGAAGCGGTTCCAAGCTTCTGAGCACTTCTCAACAATATCCTCATAATCCTTGAAACAACGGTTAGCTATTTCATTCTGCCTCATCCATGACCACACTTGCTCAATTGGATTTAACTCGGGTGAATAGGGAGGAATATGGATGATCGTCAAATTGTTGTATTCGTCATCAAGATACTTTTGATGCCAACTGGCACCATCCATCAAGACTACAGCATGTCGTCCCTCTTCTGTCGCCTTTGAAATGAGTGCTAAGTGTGACGCCATCACATCCATATTACTTAATGGGGCTACGATAGCTTCTGTTTTTCCATTGGTGATGCAGACTGCGCCAAACAAATAAGCGTAGGTAATACCAATTCCGATAATTAACTGGTCATAATGGCCCAGTCTCGGTGACATAGAGATATTACCCTTTTAGTATTACTTCTAAAGCGGTTCCAAGCTTCTGAGCACTTCTCAACAATATCCTCATAATCCTTGAAACAACGGTTAGCTATTTCATTCTGCCTCATCCATGACCACACTTGCTCAATTGGATTTAACTCGGGTGAATAGGGAGGAATATGGATGATCGTCAAATTGTTGTATTCGTCATCAAGATACTTTTGATGCCAACTGGCACCATCCATCAAGACTACAGCATGTCGTCCCTCTTCTGTCGCCTTTGAAATGAGTGCTAAGTGTGACGCCATCACATCCATATTACTTAATGGGGCTACGATAGCTTCTGTTTTTCCATTGGTGATGCAGACTGCGCCAAACAAATAAGCGTAGGTAAACTGCTGCTGTTTGATTGCCCTAGGGCGCGTTCCTTTTTCTGCCCACACTCTGGTCGTTGTGTTTTGCTGACCAAACCGCGCTTCATCCTGAAACCACACATCGACTTGATCAAGCGATATCGATAACGGGATCTTGGCGATCGTTTCAAATTGGAATTTTTTTAAAGGTTTCTTGAGTCTCAATGGATTGCTTAGGGTGCTTTGAACGTGTTGTTACCCAGCTTAGTTCAAGCTGGTGTAGTGTGTCGTATACATTAGATTTTTGGTAGACAACACCAAACTCTGTCGCAATATATTCTTGTATATCTTTTCCTTGAAGCCTACCACCACTCGGTTTTATAGCAGAATTGATAATAAAACTTTTCAGTTGTGATAGCTGCTTATCATCCAAAGATTTTGGGCGACCTGTATGTTTTTTTTCTTTAAGTCCCTCTAAGCCATCATGTAAATAAGTATGGATCCATTTATTAACGCTAGTGCGACTAACTTTCAAGAAAGTAGCTATTTGTGTGCGATTTTTTCCATCGATAAAATGAGATACAGCAAGCAATCTTAATCGCATTCTTGCATTAGTCGTTGATGAAATAAGCTGTGATAAGTTATGAGTCATTTTAAGCCTTATATTTAAGCTTACATTAGATCACAAAATTATCGGAATTGGTATAAACTGCTGCTGTTTGATTGCCCTAGGGCGCGTTCCTTTTTCTGCCCACACTCTGGTCGTTGTGTTTTGCTGACCAAACCGCGCTTCATCCTGAAACCACACATCGACTTGATCAAGCGATATCGATAACGGGATCTTGGCGATCGTTTCAAATTGGAGTTTTTTTAAAGGTTTCTTGAGTCTCAATGGATTGCTTAGGGTGCTTTGAACGTGTTGTTACCCAGCTTAGTTCAAGCTGGTGTAGTGTGTCGTATACATTAGATTTTTGGTAGACAACACCAAACTCTGTCGCAATATATTCTTGTATATCTTTTCCTTGAAGCCTACCACCACTCGGTTTTATAGCAGAATTGATAACAAAACTTTTCAGTTGTGATAGCTGCTTATCATCCAAAGATTTTGGGCGACCTGTATGTTTTTTTTCTTTAAGTCCCTCTAAGCCATCATGTAAATAAGTATGGATCCATTTATTAACGCTAGTGCGGCTAACTTTCAAGAAAGTAGCTATTTGTGTGCGATTTTTTCCATCGATAAAGTGAGATACAGCAAGCAATCGTAATCGCATTCTTGCATTAGTCGTTGATGAAATAAGCTGTGATAAGTTATGAGTCATTTTAAGCCTTATATTTAAGCTTACATTAGATCACAAAATTATCGGAATTGGTATAAATACACACAGAATAAGTACATATATGCATCGATATGACTCCCAAGGTAGTGTGGTTCATGCTAGTTATACCAGTTTCATTAATTAGGTGAACAATTTTATACGTAGAAAGAATTGACAAATACAAGGCATTTATTTCAATAACTAGTTGTTCTAATTATTAAATAAATAACGATGTAGTATACAAAATGAAAGGTAGTTATTTGGAGCTGAATTTTTAGAGTGTGATGAATAGAAGATGAGTACAGGGGAAATCATCCATGATTAACGATCCCTGTCTTTCATCGTCCCTCAGTGGCTTCATGCCACTTAGCTCAATCCTTCAAGCCTCCATAACAAGTTATCCTTACTTGTGTTGTTACCAACATTTTAAGCATAGGACAAATTTTATAAATTGCCAATATTTTTTGTGCTTTTTTTAATCAAATAATGGTTTTTTAGCATGATTAGGAGAGTAAAATAAGTGGGGAGGCATTTTCATAGAATATTTAAAGGGTTATAAAAAATTAGATTACGTTGATGCGTCTGTAATCTAATTTATATAAAGTCAGTTACCGTTAATTAAACAACACCTTGCTCTAACATTGCATCAGCGACACGTTTGAAACCAGCTATGTTTGCGCCTAATACAAGGTTACCTGGTTGGCCAAATTCGATTGCTGTTTGATGTGCAGTTTCAAAAATATTTTTCATGATAATTTGTAATTTTTGATCTACTTCATCAAACGACCATGTTTGCATGCTTGCGTTTTGTGCCATCTCTAATTGACTTGTTGATACTCCACCTGCATTAGCTGCTTTACCTGGACCATAAGAAATTTTAGCATCAATGAATGTGTTTATTGCCTCTTGTGTTGAAGGCATATTTGCACCTTCGCTGACAAGCTGACAACCATTAGAAACTAATGCTTGTGCATCAGCTACTGTTAATTCGTTTTGTGTTGCACAAGGGAATGCTGCATCAGCTTTCATACGCCATACAGCATGGCCATCGTTAGGGTATTCTGAAGTGGGAATAAACTGAGCATCTTTATGCTCTGCTAAATAAGCTTCTAGACTTGTTCTTGATTCTTCTTTTAATTTTTTTA
Source organism: Colwellia sp. 20A7 (assembly GCF_009832865.1). NCBI lineage: Bacteria > Pseudomonadati > Pseudomonadota > Gammaproteobacteria > Alteromonadales > Colwelliaceae > Colwellia > Colwellia sp. 20A7. The sequence continues at coordinate 1,353,538 of NZ_CP047130.1, forward strand.
TTAAAGATAAATCAATCCCAGATTCATGATAAATAGTACCAGTAGAGTCAGTACAAGTAATTGGTGTAGCTCCTAACTGATAAAGTTTCTCCATTGCATATATCGCTACGTTACCAGAGCCAGAAACTAGGCATTTCTTATTTTTTAAAGATTCCTCTTTAATTGATAACATATTTTCAGCAAAATAAACGACGCCATATCCAGTTGCTTCTTTACGTACGAGTGAACCACCCCATAATAAACTTTTACCTGTTAATACACCTTCGTATCGACCTGTTAATCTTTTATATTGGCCAAACATATAGCCAATTTCTCGAGCTCCTACGCCAATATCACCTGCGGGAACATCGGTAGTTGGTCCTATATGTCTATATAACTCGGTCATAAATGATTGGCAAAAACGCATAACTTCACCATCAGACTTTCCTTTAGGGTTAAAGTTAGAACCGCCTTTTCCGCCCCCAATTGGTAATCCCGTTAAAGCATTTTTAAAAATTTGTTCAAATCCTAAAAACTTAATAATACTGGCATTTACACTTTGGTGAAATCTTAAACCACCCTTATATGGACCTAAAGCTGAATTGAATTCAATACGGTAGCCTTTATTTACTTGAATCTGACCTTGATCATCTACCCAAGGAACACGAAACATTATTTGTCTTTCTGGCTCGACTAAACGCTGAATAATAGCTTGTTGCTGATATAACTTATTACTTTCTAAGATAGGTGCTAATGACTCTAGTACCTCTTCAACTGCTTGGTAAAATTCACATTGCGCTGGACTTGTGTTTTTTAAATCAGAAATTGTTTGATGAATATATGACATATAATTTATCCTTTTAATTATTTATTAGTAAAGGTATACCCAATTATTATTATAGAAAAGGATAGAGATAGGAATATTTGAGGCGTGGCTAAATAAAAATACCGTCTTTACTATGGTAAGGTTTCGTTTTATTGCTGTTATTATCAAAAAAATAAGGTTTAAAGTAAATCAATTTTAAGCTATATCCTAGCCCGTTTTGGTCCTAATAAATATACAATTACTGTTAGTGTTTTTATACATTTGTTGAGTAAAGCGGGCTTAGATGTAAATCAAGTTAATCAAATAGGAGGTGTGAATTTCGAAGATACCTCGATTGATATCACAAACTCTTGCTGACTACCCACCAATAAATTTAACTTTATAACCATTTTTTTCTAAGAGTTCTTTTATTAACTCTCTTTTATCGCCCTGAACTTCAATTGTTTCATCGACAACACTACCACCTGTACCACAGCTTTTTTTTAGTTTACTAGCGAGAGATTTTAACTCTGTGCTATTTAATCCTAAGCCACTAATAACAATTACACCTTTACCTTTTCGGCCTTTGGTTTCTCTACGTACGTGTGCAAAGCCATCACTTGGCACTACATTGACGCTTTGTTTTTTAGCTTTTATACGTCCAGTGTTGGTGGAGTATACTAATGATTCATCAGTATTTGATTGATCATTATCTATATTGACAGGTGCTTTACCAAAAGCTGAAGCAAGGTCTGCAAGGCTTGAAAGTTTTTCTTTCATTGTAATAAATACCTAGTTAGTTGATATCAAATTGATAAGAGTAGTAAATCGACTGATTTTAAATTTAATCAAGCTTATATTAATTGAAAATATTAGATGAAAAAAAACCACTACTATGAGTGGTTTTATTATAGCAAGTTAAACCTTAAAGGCAGACTTACTTTTATTTAATATGATCTTTATAACTTACTTTCAAGCTCTGGTAAGGCATCAAATAAATCAGCAACAATACCGTAATCAGCGACTTGGAAAATAGGCGCTTCAGGATCTTTGTTAATCGCTACAATGATCTTTGAATCTTTCATCCCAGCTAGATGTTGAATAGCACCACTAATACCAACAGCAATATATAGATCAGGAGCAACAATTTTACCTGTTTGACCTACTTGCATGTCGTTAGGTACAAAACCAGCATCAACAGCTGCACGTGAAGCACCAATTGCTGCGCCAAGTTTATCCGCTATACCGTCAAGTAGTTTGAAGTTATCGCCATTTTGCATACCACGACCACCAGATATTACAATGCTAGCAGCACCTAAGTCTGGACGTTCAGATTTAGTTAGCTCATCACTTACATGGCTTGAATTACCTGCGTCAGTCACTGTATCAATAGCAACAACTTCAGCGTTACCGTCTGTAGCTACAGCATCGAAACCTGTAGAGCGTACTGTGATAACTTTTTTGCTGTCTAAGCTTTGCACTGTAGCAATAGCATTGCCTGCATAAATTGGACGAACAAACGTATCACTACTTTCTACTGCAATGATGTCTGAAATTTGTGTTACATCTAATAATGCAGCAACACGTGGCATAAAGTTTTTGCCTGTCGTTAGCGCAGTAGCAACAATATGTTCATAGTCAGCTGCCAATTCAGTCACTAGTAAGCTTATATTTTCTGCTAATTGGTGTTCATAAGCGGCATTATCAGCAGCTAAAACTTTACTTACATCATTAACTTTAGCTGCAGCGTCAACAACGCTTTGGCAATTATAACCAGCAACTAATAAAGTAATATCACCACCAATAGCTTGTGCTGCGGCAACCGTTTTAAGTGTTTCAGCCTTTAATGTGCTGTTATCGTGTTCGGCAAATACTAAAATACTCATGAGATCACCTTGGCTTCATTTTTTAATTTATCTACTAATTCATCAATTGTTTCAACAATAATACCTGCTTGACGCTCTGCTGGTGGTGTTACTTTTAGTAACTTAGTACGTGGCGATAAATCAATGCCAAAATCAGCGGCGCTTTTAACATCTAATGGCTTACGTTTTGCTTTCATTATATTTGGTAACGATGCATAGCGAGGTTCATTTAAACGTAAATCAGTTGTCACAATAGCAGGCATGCTTAGTGCAAGTGTTTGTAAACCACCATCAACTTCACGAGTAACATTAACTTTATCGCCTTCAATTTTTACTTCAGAAGCAAAAGTACCTTGTGGCATACCAGTGAGTGCAGCTAACATTTGACCTGTTTGATTGTTATCACTATCAATTGCTTGCTTACCTAAGATAACTAATTGAGGTTGCTCTTCTTCAACAATTTTTTGTAGAAGTTTAGCGATATTCAATGAATCTAAACTTTCATCTGTTTCAATTTGAATAGCACGGTCTGCGCCTAACGCTAATGCTGTACGCAATTGTTCTTGACAAGATTTATTGCCAACTGAAACAGCGATAACTTCTGTTGCAACACCAGCTTCTTTCAAACGTACCGCTTCTTCTACCGCTATTTCACAGAAAGGGTTGATTGCCATTTTTACATTAGCAAGATCAACATTGGAATTATCAGGTTTTACACGAACCTTGACGTTATAATCAATTACACGTTTTATTGGAACTAATATTTTCATCGTTGCCTCTGGTTTTTTTTATTCAGTATAATAATTAATTCAGTATGAAAGCTAATTTAGTCAAGACTAAATTATATCAAAATTATAATTTCTAAAAAGACTACTACCGCTTGACGTAAACGTCAACGTAATCTTAGTTAAAACTTTCAAAGTAGGATACAATATCTTTAACCTCTGAAGTGATTGTAGTTTCTTTTCAAACAGCTGACCAATTATAGTATAGTAGAAATGGTTAATTTAACTACAGTAAAATGGTGTTTTCTAAGAAAATAGCGCCTTGCTTGGTAACTGTTAATAAGATAATATCAAACACCTGTTTTAATATCAAACAACTGTTTGAATTTTTATAAATAAAATAATATTGGGAGATACCATGGAACGTGAATCGATGGATTTTGACGTAGTAATTGTTGGCGCAGGCCCAGCTGGTTTGTCTACTGCATGTCGTTTAATGCAATTAGCGCAAGAAAAGCAACAAGAACTAATGGTGTGTGTAGTTGAGAAAGGCTCTGAAGTTGGCGCACATATTCTTTCAGGTGCAGTGTTTGAACCAAAAGCTTTAAATGAATTATTTCCTGATTGGCAAGAGAAAGGTGCCCCTTTAACTACTAAAGTTACTGGCGATGATATTTATTTATTAAATAGTGACAATAATGGTATCAAATTACCCGGTTTTTCAGTGCCTAAAACAATGCACAATGATGGTAATTATATTGTTAGTATGGGGAATGTTTGCCGTTGGTTAGCTGAACAAGCTGAACAATTGGGCGTAGAAATATTTCCTGGTTTCCCAGCTCAAAGTGTTATTTATAATGACGACGGTAGTGTTGGCGGTATTATTACAGGCGATATGGGCTTAGACGCTCAAGGAAATGAAAAAGATTCGTTTACGCCTGGGATGGAGCTTCGTGCAAAATATACGGTTTTTGCTGAAGGTTGTCGCGGACACTTAGGAAAAGAATTAATCGCTAAATTTGGATTAGATGCCGACGTTTCTCCTCAACATTATGGTTTAGGGTTTAAAGAAATTTGGGATATTGATCCTGAAAAACATCAAGAAGGTTTAGTTGTTCATACTGCTGGCTGGCCATTAGACAAAGATACCACGGGTGGTGGTTATTTATATCATGCAGAGAACAATCAAGTTTTTGTTGGATTAATTGTTGATTTAAATTATAGCAATCCTCACTTAAGCCCATTTGATGAATTTCAACGTTATAAACATCATCCTAAAATTAGCCAGTACCTTGAGGGCGGCAAACGTGTTTCTTATGGTGCACGTGCGATGGCCAAAGGTGGGTTCAATTCTTTACCTAAAATGACTATGCCTGGTGCTCTGTTAGTGGGCTGTGATGCTGGCACAATTAACTTTGCTAAAATCAAAGGTAATCATACTGCGATGAAATCGGGTATGTTAGCGGCAGAAGCAATTATAGAAACGCTTATTGTTAATGACACTGTGAGTGAAGAAGGTAAGCAAGATATAACCTTATATACAGATAAATTTAAAGATTCTTGGTTATATGAAGAGTTATATAACACGCGCAATTTTGGTCCTGCAATGCACAAGTTTGGTACTATGCTAGGTGGCGTTTATAACACAATAGATCAAAATATATTTGGCGGTAAGCTACCATTTAACTTTAAAGATGACAGTCTAGATTACGATCAACTTAAACTCGCGTCTGACGTTGTCGTTATTAATTATCCCAAACCAGACAATAAATTAAGCTTTGATAAACTTTCATCGGTATTCTTATCAAATACCAATCATGAAGAAGAGCAACCTTGTCACTTAAAACTTGCTGATAGTAGTATTCCAATTGCCGTTAATTTAGTTAAGTACAATGAACCTGCGCAGCGTTATTGTCCTGCAGGGGTTTATGAGGTAGAAAAAACGGAGGAGGGTAATAAGTTTGTTATTAATGCCCAAAACTGTATTCATTGTAAAACTTGTGATATTAAAGATCCAAGTCAAAATATTACTTGGGTAACACCAGAAGGCACTGGTGGACCAAATTATCCTAATATGTAGGGTCATATAAATTATAGATAATAAAAAAGTTGCGATAAAGTTCGCAACTTTTTACTTCTAGCTTAACGCTAGTTTATTTCTATTAAATTGAAGTCTTGAAGAGGTTTAATTGATTGATGAATCTTTTTCTCTATTTTAGCTAACTCGGTTAGCTTAAAACAAAATTGTTCAGCTTTGTTCTTTAAAGCGGTAGCACTTGCACTTATTTCTAACTCTAAATCTTTCCCCATAGTTTCCATTCTATTGTCAAACGTAGAAAGACGTTGCTCACTGCCATTATCCTCAGAATTATCACTTATCATGGCTTCACCTACAGCTAACAATATTGTGCCAATAGAGTCAGATATTATTTCCTCTATTTCTTGTTCAAATTCACCAGTGAAAATGTCATCAAAATCAGCAAAATCTTGTGGCGCTATATAAAAGTTATTAGCACTTTGATTAAAGCGTGTGCGAACTCTCCATTTTAGCTCATCAAATCTTGCTTGAATCTTTTGTTGGGAAGCGCTATTTTCCCCAGTTAAGCTACCAATAGCTTTATTCACTGCCTTTAAACCAATATCAACACCTTCTATCGCAATAGAAACTATTTCTGGCACTTGAGCACGTATTCCAAGAGAAAACTTTTGAATGAGTTGTTGTTGCTCATGTGTAAGCCCTATTTCATGGCCTTCGACAAATAGTTGGCTTTCGCCATTAATTTGAACAATGGTTCTGCTATGGTCAATCATACGAATATGGTTAGGATCAATGATTACGCCATAATTGAAATTTACAGAACACTGCTTAGCGAAGGCATTAAAATTGAACAAGCAGGTGAATATCACCAAAGTAAATAGTTTAGTCATCATATTTTAGGAATTAACAATGGGATTTATATGAATTTTTCGATCTTTGTAAGTCATTTTACTGGGACCATATTCTTTGCGAGTTCTATCGTTTATATTACCCAAAATAAATTGCACGCCATTGTATAGCTTATCTGTTGCTTCAATTGAAACACTTTCCATATAGGTTTGCATTGTGCTTTCATGGGCCTCTTTTTCAAATAAAACTTCACCCATACGCTTGGCATGAAATTGATATGTTGAAATAACTTTAGATAACATCTCAGTATTAGCAGGGCTTTTGGGTAGTTTTTTTAGTTTATCACTGGCTATTTTTAGTTCGGTTGTTTTGTCATTCTCAAACTGTATGCGTGATTCTATGTCTTGCATTTTATCATTGAGCTTATTAATGATGTTTTCGAAGCTTATAATTGTATTACTTCCCGCTGTAGCACCCACAGATCCAGCGCTAACATGTTTTCCTGCTTTAATATAACCACCAATGAGTATACCGTTTGAATACTCTTCTGAGCCCACTTTTAAATCGCCATTAACACTAATTAAACTATGAAGTAATTGCTTTTCAATGCGCATATTTTTACTACAATTAATCTGTGCATATTGGCAATATTTTGCATATAAATTACCTTTGGAATTTACACTGACGCTCATTTTTACATCGGTAATTTTTGTTGTTTCGACATCGTGTTTATGACCAATAATACCACCAGAGATAGTGACATCACCACCTGATTCAATCATAGCTGACTCAACAAAACCACCTACAGTTACATCACCGCTAGCAATGACTTTCATTCCTTCGTTGACATCACCTTCAACAATGACACTCCCGGTAAAGTTGATATTTCCAGACCCTACGGTAACATTTTTAACCCTGTATACTTCGTCAACTTCCATACCATTAGGAATCATTTTAGGTAATCCTACCCTTTTGGATACAAGTATGTTTTTATTGGTTGAACTGATTTCTGTACCATTACCTGAAACTAAAGCTACATCATTTCCTGGTTCTGCTATTAAAGGCGTTGCCGTTACTGTGTAACCATTTTCACCTAAAGTGAGTGGGATTTTTTCTGCAAGGGGATCACCAACTCTTACACAAATTATGTCACCTAAATCTCGCATATCAACACTTTCATCATCTCTTGTTTTAGGGCGTAAAATACGAGACTGGGCACTTTCAACAAGTGGGTTTATTACAGCATCTTTACCTTTTATTGCTAGTTTTCCCATTGCTATTTGTAAACTGACTAAGGTTAATGGTTTTTCTTTTGCTGCTAATTGCGCAAGCTTCACAAGGTTTTCTTTACTAAATCCTTTTTTGACGCCACTTGCTTGAGCAGCTTCTAAAATAGCTTTTGCAGATAAATTTTTTCCACCTTGTGATGCTGTTATTTCAGCGCTAGCAGCCATGACATCATGTTCAATTGATACTGATATAGTTGCATCAATACGTTCAAGCACTTGATAAGTTATTTCTCGACCAAACTTGCCACTTTGTAGTGGCTTTAGTACATCATTTAATTCAGCAATAGAATTTTTAATATTTGCGATATTAGTGTGTAATCGGGTATATTCTGACTTTTCAATTAGCTCAAAAATAGATGCCTCTGTAATAGCATCACCATCTTTAATTGGTTTTAGTAATAAATCAACATTATTTTTGTTATTAACAATTAAACTTAATTGGGTCATAAGGAATACTCCGGTTTTATCGTTAAGAAATCAACCTAACCTAATTACCTTAAAGGTTTAGCTAAAATGGTTTTTGAATTCATCAGGTAAACCATATCTTGACAAGTTACATGCAGCTATCTTGATGAATTTTAATAAAGTTTTTTGTGTCCGTTTTACTGTAATCAACTTTATATTCTCGTCCATCAAGGGCTTGTATAAATAATAGCGTTTTGACCTCGCTAAATATTTCACTTGATTCAACATGAACTATATCTTGATAAGCTTTTTTGGCTATAGCACGTTTCTCTGGAATAATTCCTTTATAAATCCCAATACCTCTATGACTAACTATTACAACGGGGTTATCCCCGTTGATAATTAATAAATCAAACTTTTTTATTTTGTGAATAATGGTATTTCGACCACTGGTAATAAAGTTTTTTTCAGCCAAAATTGACTCCTACATATGAAAACAGCATTGTTGCTTGGCTAGCTATTGCTTAATTAGCTATTTTAAATTAATTTTTTAAACAGTTATCATAATAGCGTAACTGTTTGTTTATCTAAATATATAAATCTAAATATATTTTTATCTATATTATTTGTGCATTTATAAAAAATATGAATATATCGTTTATTTTCTTTTACGCTCAGTAATATATAAAGGTGTTTCTTGGCTATTAATTAACTCTCTTCTAATTAAATCTAAGCCAATAGCTGCAACATACTTTTGGAAGTAATGCCTTGATAGTGGCATTAATAAACAAATCGATTGTAAACTATTTTTACTGCCCCAAGCTATACATACTGTACCAACTGGCTTTTCGTCACTACCACCTTCAGGTCCAGCAATACCTGATACTGCTATAGCTAAATCGGCTGATGATCGTTCTAAAGCACCTTGTGCCATCGCAATAACGACTTCTTCACTTACCGCGCCATGTTCGGCTAACAGTTGTTCAGGTACACCCAATAACTTTGTTTTCATATTATTACTATAGGTAACAAAACCAGCTTCAAATAATGCAGAAGAGCCAGGTACTTGCGTTATCATGCTAGCAATTAGTCCACCTGTACATGACTCAGCAGTGGTTATTTTTAGGTTTTGATCAGCAATTTTTGATAATACATGATCAGCTAATGACAATGGCTTAGCATTAATTCGAGCGATTAAATGATCACCTAAAACTTTTACTAATTTTGCTTCCCATATATGTTTCTGTTTATGAGCTTCCTGACTAGTAGTTGTTAATTTTATCTCTAATAATGGCATACCAGCTCGAAAACCTAAGTCAATATTATCAGGCCAATCGGGTAGTTGCTCATCAACCATTTTCTGTAAAACTGATTCACCTAAACCAAATACTTGTAAGCGCGTAACATCTGAAATGAGGTCACTAGGAAGACTCTTTGCTATATCAGGTGCTATTTCTTCTACTAGCATTGTCTTTAATTCATTAGGAACGCCAGGAGTGCAATAAATATCACAATGTAAATGATTTACTTTGAAGCCAACTGCGCTACCGTTCTTATTAGGAATAATATCGCAGTCTTTTGGAAGTATCGTTTGCTTTAAGTTCGGCGCATTTAATGTTGCACCTCGTCGTTTACACCAACGTGTTAAATGGTCTAATGCTTGTGGATGTTCAGCTAATTCAACATTAGTCGCTTTTGCTAAGGCTAATGCTGTTAAGTCATCTATTGTTGGACCTAAACCGCCATTAATAATTAAAATGTCACTTTGTTCAGCGAGTAAATTTATTTCATTGACCAATAATGCTAAATCATCAGCTATGGTTACTTTTCTAGTTATTTCTAACCCAAGCTCTTTTAATTGCTGCGCGATCATAGCCGAATTGCTGTCAACAATATCGCCAGCCATTAATTCATTCCCCGTTAATAACAATTGTACATTTGGTTTCGTCATCGGCTTTAATCTCATTTATCAATAAAAATTTTATATAATCTAAACCTTTTTAAAACGAGTTACATCTAAATCTTAAGAATTTCACTCAAATGCATACAATTTATTTAAAACATCAATACATTTGGTATAAAAGAAAATGAAGGTATGTTAAAAATTATTTTGTTTGGATAATGTTTAATTTAGGTATATATATTAATTTCGAATTCGTATAATAAGAACGTAGTTTTTGCTTTCCTTTTTAATGAGCAATTTATAGTGAAATATGAAAGAGAGTTATTATGTGGGCGTTGGTTTCGTGAAGAGACGAATACACCAAATGAAAAACTTATAGAGTATGCTCAATTAAATGCTGACGGCAGTTTTGAGTTTACTTTTATAACCTTGCAAGTCAAAGTTGACGCAGCAGATGAAATTGTTGAGCAAGTAATAGAATTAGGTGATTGGGGCTTAGTAGGCGATATTCATTTTACAATAACTAAAGATGAAATTGTTGATGACCTACTTTATGCTGCCGATCTCAATGATGGTAATAATTACCACGCTTATAAAGTATTGCAGTTAAATCATCACGTTTTTGAATATCAGCATGTTGAGACAAATGAAACTTTTATAATGCGTAAAGTTACTGACAATATTGGTCATTGTTAGTTTGTCTATCAATATAAACGCTAGGAAAATAATGAATAAGTTCAAAGCAGCCAGTTTAATAACTGCAATAAAAACACCTTATACAAGCGAAGGTGAAATTGATTTAACTACTTATGACATCCTTGTTAAAAAACAAATAGATGCGGGTGTAGATGGTATTGTAGTTGGCGGTACAACAGGTGAAGGACATTTACTTAGTTGGGAAGAACACTTAATTTTAATTGCCCACAGTGTCCATGAATTTGGTGATAAGCTATTAATTATTGGTAATACGGGCAGTAATAATACGAGTGAAGCGATTAAAGCGACCAAACATGGTTTTGCCGCGGGTATGGATGCCACATTGCAAATAAACCCTTACTATGGTCGTACGTCAATTGCCGGTGTGCTTGAGCACTTTACGCATACTTTAGATATCGGTCCTACATTTATTTATAATGTTGCAGGGCGAACAGGCCAAGATATAACACCAGATATGATTGAAGTTTTAGCGAAACATAAAAACTTTATTGGTGTTAAAGAGTGTGGTGGCAACGAACGCATTGCTCAATACGAAAAACAAGGCATTGCTTGTTGGTCTGGCAATGATGATGAATGTCATGATGCACGACATCAACATGGTTCACACGGTACTATTTCAGTTGCTTCTAATATTATTCCTGGCTTAATGCGTCAATTGATGGATAAAGAGAACACTGAGTTGAATAGTCGTTTACAAAGCTTAATAAAGTGGCTTTTCTGTGAGCCTAACCCTATTGCCATTAATACCGCATTAATGATGACAGGAGCCGTCTCTGCTAATTTCCGTTTACCTTATAAAGCATTAACAAAAGAGCAAAGACAACAAGGCTTAGATTTACTCAGTGCGATTGATGCAAATGATCTGGTAGGTGAGTCTTTATCATTACTTGACGATGATGCTTTTAAATACTGTATTTAATTGTTTCAACATCAATATTAAAATACTACTCTCTATAAGCTTTAAGCTAAAAAGTAGCAAGCTTAAAGATAGTAGTGAAAAGAGTGACAGGCAATGAATAAATATTTATGGGCTTTTATCTATCTAGCAACACTGCTGTGGTCAGCTATTGCCCCTAAAGATTATCTTACTTGGTTCCTTGAAGTGCTACCGGCAGTGATTGGTGCGGTAATGTTATTATTCACCTATCGTTCTTTTCGATTAACCTCTTTACTGTATAGCTTAATTTTACTTCATTGTATTATTTTGATGATTGGCGGCCACTATACTTACGCAGAAGTGCCATTATTTGACACGATTAAAGATATTTTTAATTTAGATCGTAATAATTACGACAAAGTAGGGCACTTTGCACAGGGATTTGTACCAGCAATTCTTGCCCGTGAGATATTAATCCGAAAAAATGTGGTAAATGGTAAAGCTTGGCTTAATACCTTTGTGATTTCTATCTGCTTAGCATTCAGTGCGTTTTACGAGCTGATTGAATGGTGGGTTGCTCTTTTAAGCGGAGAAGATGCTGAAGCATTCTTAGGTACGCAAGGTTATATTTGGGATACACAATCAGATATGGCTATAGCATTAGTTGGTGCTATTTGTGCCATAGTTTTCCTTGCTAAGTATCACGATAAGCAATTGAATTCAGCTATCTCTTAGGTCACTACCGGCATAATTCCATTGGTGTCTATTTCTCTTATTCTGTGTCTCAGCACTTCTGTCATTCTGAATCAAGTTCAGAATGACAGAAGATATTTAGGGTGACGAAAAATCGCCGTCATTCCGTAGGTGTCTTGATACGGAATCCCAAGGGTGTGGTTGAATAAAATGAGAGATTCTGAATCAAGTTCAGAATGACAGAGGATATTCAGGATGACGAAAAAAGCGCCGTCATTCCGTAGGTGTCTTGATACGGAATCCCACCCATGTGGTTGAATAATTCAGGATGAACCTCTTTTTAAACAAAACTCAGTTTAAGCGCCTCAGGTACCTCAAATACCTTTTTAATCGTTTGTCCTTTTTCAATAGATAGTGGACAAATAAAAGATAAGCTTACCGCACATAGTTGCAAGTTTTGAGCTGAATTGTTATCAGCAATACCATGTAATCTATCACCAACCACAGGAAAGCCGATACTGGCGGCATGAATGCGTATTTGATGCTTTCTACCTGTATCAATCTTTACACTAATAAGCGAGTGATCTTGAGCTTTGTCATAAGCTAAACAAGTAAAAGTGCTACGTGCTGCTTTCTCATCTACCTCGCTAGATATAACTTGTGGTTGAGCGTTAGCATTATGATCACCGTGCACAATAATTTGGTAATTTTTTGATAATAAGTTATCTTCAGTAGAACGGTTTTCAAACATATTCGTTAACGCTCTTGCAGCTTTTTTGCTGTGTGCTACCAGTATTAATCCGGTTGCGGCTTTATCTAAACGATGAACAATGAAAACAGGTCGTTCAGGTACTAAATGCTGTTGAGCAAACCGAGCAATAGTACAATGGTCACTCCATTTCGAGCCTTGCGACAACATGCCAAAAGGTTTGTACCAAACGCTATATTCACCCTCATCACTAATTAGCGTTGCCTCAGCTACCTCACTGGAAAGTACGGCTTCATTATAATAAAAATGCAACTCATCAGTGGGTAATAACGTTTTTTTCACTCGTCTTAATCGTTGCGTATGTTTACCACGAGTTAACCACAAAGCACCTTTATTGATCGCTTGCTTAATTTGGCTCGTGCTAAGTAAATATTCTGTTTCTTTTAAGCTGGCGCAAAGTACAGATAAAGCAGTGTTACTCGCATCATTAAGTGTTGTGTCAAATGTTACATGGTGTTCGAAGATAAGAGTCATAAATGCTAAAAAGATGGCGAATGTATAACACTTAGTTTAACACTTTTACGCGCTAAGCGTTATCAGGTAAGATAGACGTTTATATAGATTTTAAAGAGTGCAATATGAGTCGTGATTTAAGCCTTTTTCCACAAGACAATATCGGTGATTTTCTGTGGGAACTTGAACAAAGTGGTGGTGTTTTAGAAACTCCTAGAGAAGTTGAGTTTTCAGTATTATTCCCATCACAAGCATTAGCGTTACAATTTGGTCAATTATTACTTGAGAATAATCAAAAATTATCTTTTACGCCTTTTGAAGATGATGAAGCCTACCCCTGGGAAATAACTGCTTACCCAGAAATGCCGTTAAGTTATGAGAATATTAGTGCTTATCAAGAATTATTAGAATCGAGTTGTGCGCCATTAAATGGAAAGTTTGATGGTTTTTACTGTGTGTAGCTTCTCATACCAATCTCACTAGCTATGTGATCATTTCTACTTGCTAAAATCACCAACTACATCGTTATTCATTTAATAATTAGAACAACTAGTTATTGAAATAAATGCTTTGTATTTGGCAATTTTTTCTACGTATAAAATTGTTCACTTAATTAATGAAACTGGTATCATTAAAATATAAAAGAAGAAATCATAATGATTGACATTGAAAAGTTTGCTGCGTTACAAAAAGCGAGTAAAAACTCTTTTGCGAAACAAAAACAGATCGTAAAAAAAGTAATGGCAGGACAAAAAGTGCTGTGCTCTGTGTGTCAACAACCCTTAACTTTAGTAACGCCTGAGCAATGTAATGCTACAAATAAAAAAAATTCAGGGATTAGTTGTAAAAAGGGCTGCACCGATTTACAACTAGATTTTGTATAGCAGTAATAACATTGCTACATTATAAAAAAGTAGCAATGTTATCTAGTGATTTTTTTACTTGTGCATGAGCAGGAATAGTAGCGTCGTCACTCGGGTAACCAGCAATAAGTAACATATAAGCACGCTCATTATCACCACGTTGACAAACTTTATTTAAAAAAGACATTGGTTTTGGTGTGTGTGTTAAAGTCACTAAACCAGCATTGTGCAAAGCATTGATTAAAAACCCAGTAGCAATACCTACGGACTCATGTACGTAATAATTGGTATTTTTATCTTCCTCAGTAATGCCACCCTTTTTTTGACTAAAAATAGCAATTAACCATGGAGCATGCTCTAAGTAAGGTTTACTAGCATCGGTACCTAAATCTTTTAATGCTTCAAGCCATTCTTCGCCAGCGCGCCCATTATAAAAACCACGTTCATGATGTTCTGCCTGCTCCCTTATTTGTTTTTTAATATCAGCAGAGTTAACCGCAACAAAGTGCCAAGGCTGGTGATTCGCTCCGCTCGGTGCTGTACCTGCCGCCTTAATACAATTTTCAATAATGGCTTTGTCGACAGCTTTGTTACTAAAGTTGCGCACAGAATGTCGACGTTTAATGTCTTGATAAAACTTCTCGGAACGTTCAAGCATTTCAGCTTCAGGGTATTCAATGTAATCTTCTAGTGGTGAGCAGTCGTGTTGTTGCATAAGTTGTCTATATTTTTATTTTTAGATATAAATCACTTTAGCAGAGTTGATGCTAATTTTTGACAAAGATTTTTTAAAAAGCATAAAAAAACCGACATAAAAATGTCGGCTTTTCTTTACATGGTTATAAACGTTTCAAAGTAAAAACGTTACATACGGTCCATTACTTCAATGCCTAGAATATCTAAACCTTGCTTTAAAGTATCCGAAATCACTAGGCATAAGGCTAAACGTGATGATTTAACATCATCACTAATGCCTTCTTTAAGAATAGGGCAGGCTTCATAAAAACTCATATAAAGGCTGGCTAGTTCGTAAAGGTAATTACATAACAAGTTAGGCGTACATTCACTGATTACAGCATCAATAGTATCTTCAAGTTGTAATATTTTTAAGGCAAGTGCTTTTTCTTGTGGTTCAATAATATTAATCGTTACATCGTTTTTTAATACGCTTGGTTTAGCATCAGCTTTAGAAAAAATACTTTGAATACGTGAGTAAGCATATTGCAAATAAGGAGCCGTTGCGCCTTCAAAGCTCAACATAGTTTTCCAGTTGAAAATGTAATCACTGGTACGGTTTTTAGATAAATCAGCAAACTTAACTGCGCCAATACCTACTTTATTTGAAATTACAGCTAAATCATCATCACTAATTTCTGGGTTCTTCTCTTTAATTAAAGCACTTGCACGAACAACCGCTTCATCAAGTAATTCAGCTAGCTTGATTGTGCCACCAGTACGGGTTTTAAACGGCTTTCCATCATCACCCATCATCATACCAAACGGACAATGTTGATAACCGACACTTTCAGGTAAGAATCCTGCTTTACGCGCAACAATTTCAACTTGTTTAAAATGAAGTGCTTGGCGAGCATCAGTAAAAATGATGATACGATCAGCTGCTAGTTTGCCACTACGGTAACGACAGGCTGATAAATCAGTGGTTGCATATAAGAAGCCGCCACCAGATTTTTGTACTATAAATACTGAAGGCTCACCGTCTTTATTTGCCATTTCATCAATAAAAACAACTTTAGCACCTTGATCTTCAACGGCGATATTTTTCGCCATTAACTCATCAATAACAGTAGATAAATCATCGTTATAAGCGCTTTCGCCCATAATGTCTGAGCGTTTTAATGAAACATTTAGCTTTTCGTAAATATCTTCACTGTGTGTAATAGAAATATCAATAAACTGTTGCCATAATTTAGCACAAGTTTCATCACCACTCTGTAATTTAACTACGTCAGCACGAGCTCTATCAGCAAAGCCTTCTTCGTTATCAAAGCGTACCTTTGCTTCACGGTAAAAGTTTTCTAAATCAGCAAGTGCTGTTTCAGCAACTTCATCACCTGCAAGTTTATCGCTTAAGTGGGCGATTAACATACCAAATTGCGTGCCCCAATCACCCATGTGATTTTGGCGAATAACCTTGTCACCACGAAACTCTAAAGCACGTACAACTGCATCACCAATAATAGTTGAACGTAAATGACCAACATGCATTTCTTTAGCAAGGTTAGGCGCAGAGTAATCAACAACAACTGTTTTTACTTTATCATCAGCGTTAACACCACGTTGTGTTACACCGGTAAAGTCATCTTTAGCGACTTTGTTTAGCTGAGCTGCTAGCCAAGTTTCATCTAAATGAATATTAATAAAGCCAGGGCCTGCCAGCTCAATTTTGCTAGCGATACCAGCTAAATCTAATTGCTCAACAACCTTAGTCGCTAATTCTCGTGGATTAGTTTTAAGCTTTTTCGCTGCGCCCATTACACCATTAGCTTGATAATCACCAAACTGTGGACGGTTTGACAAACTAATAGCGGGATTAGTATCTTCAGGTAAGCCCGCAGCAACCATCGCGGCACTAACTTTTTCGGCAAGTATTTGTTTAATATTCATATTGTTTAATCTTTTCGTTTATTTTATTCGTTTGCCAATAGTAGTTCACATATTTTGCAAACTAATTTGGATTTTAGCAAAGCCGTCAAGCAATTTTATCAGGGAGCATAGTTTACTATGTGACTTGGTAAAATTGCGCCGACAATGCCGCAAAAATTCTATTTAGGAATCAAAATTAGTGTTCACGGGTTGAATGGAACGCTATCTCCGGATGACGCTCTTGCGCTAGAGACAAATTAACCATAGTCGGCGCGATATACGTTAAGTTATCTCCACCATCTAATGCTAGGTTATCACCCGCTTTCTTCTTAAATTGCTCTAAAATACGTTCATCATCACAAGTACACCAACGTGCTGTTGCTACGCTGATCGGTTCATAAATAGCATCAACCTTATATTCAGTTCTTAAGCGTTGCACAACTACTTCAAACTGAAGCACACCTACAGCGCCAACAATCATGTCGTTGTTAATGAATGGTCTAAATACTTGAACTGCGCCTTCTTCAGATAACTGAATTAAGCCTTTTTGTAATTGCTTAGCTTTAAGTGGATCACGTAAACGAATACGACGGAACATTTCAGGCGCAAAGTTAGGAATACCGCTAAATTTCATATCTTCACCAGCGGTAAAACTGTCACCAATTTGAATGCTGCCGTGGTTGTGTAAACCAATAATATCGCCGGCGTAAGCTTCTTCAACATTTGAACGATCGCCTGCCATAAAGGTTACCGCATCGGCAATTTTTACGTCTTTGCCTAAGCGAACTTGTTTCATTTTCATGCCTTTTTCATATTTGCCTGAACAAATACGCATGAATGCAATACGGTCACGATGTTTAGGGTCCATGTTTGCTTGAATTTTAAAAACAAAGCCAGAAAACTTTTCTTCTTCAGCATGAACAGTACGCACATCGGTTGCACGAGGAAGTGGCTTAGGTGCCCATTTAGTTAAGCCTTCAAGCATATGGTCAACACCAAAGTTACCTAAAGCCGTACCAAAAAATACCGGTGTTAATTCACCTGCTAAAAATTCTTCTAAATTAAACTCGTGCGACGCGCCTTGCACAAGCTCTAACTCTTCACGTAAATCGTCTGCGTAACTACCAACTGCAGCGTCAAGCTCGGGGTTGTCTAAACCTTTAATAATGCGAACATCTTGAATCATGTGACCTAAGCCAGACTGATATAAAAACGTTTCATTAGTAACTAAGTTATAAACACCTTTAAACTCTTTACCCATGCCAATTGGCCAAGTGATAGGTGCACATTTAATTTTTAGTACATCTTCAACTTCATCCATTACTTCCATTGGGTCACGCACATCGCGATCCATTTTGTTCATGAAAGTAATAATAGGGGTATCGCGTAAACGAGTAACTTCCATTAATTTAATGGTACGTGCTTCAACACCTTTCGCTACATCAATAACCATTAAACATGAATCAACTGCCGTTAAGGTACGGTAAGTATCTTCTGAGAAATCTTCATGGCCAGGCGTATCAAGTAAGTTAACTAAACAATTATTATAAGGAAATTGCATTACCGAGGTAGTAATTGAAATACCACGGTCTTTTTCCATTTCCATCCAATCAGATTTTGCATGTTGACCAGATTTTTTGCCTTTTACCGTACCGGCTTTTTGTAAGGCTTGACCAAATAAAAGTACTTTTTCAGTAATAGTCGTTTTACCCGCATCAGGATGCGAAATAATAGCAAAGGTTCTGCGGATATTTACCGCTGCTGCCTGTAAAGTGTCGGTTGTCATTAATACTGCCTTGGTAAACACAAAGGTACTCAACATGAAAAATCCCTATATTTTAAGGATAATCATAATTGAAAAAAAATTTGGCGCATTATAGCACAAAAAAAAAAGCCGCATTAAGCGACTTTTTATTTTTGTGCGGATTAACTTATTTTTGTGATAAGTAATGCTAAATAATCTTATTACATGACGTAGCTGTATCGTTAGAGCTTAAGTGACATAACAATAGCGTCTTCATAACCAAAGCCTTTGCTACTTGGATAATAACCAGTACGACGGCTTATCTCGATAAAGCCTGCGTTCATATATAACATTTGTGCACTAATATTTTTTGCTCGTACTTCTAACCAAATTTTAACCGCACCTTTTGCTTTTGCTTGATCAATAAAGTGATGCAATAGTTTTTTGCCAAAACCTTTACCTTGCTCCGTTGGGTCAACACATATATCCATTAACGTGGCTTCATCAACCACGAACTCACCAACATAAAAGCCAATTATTTTACTTGTTGTTTCAGCAGGTGTTTCGCTAAGCTTCTGGCCAAAGTATCGTCCGCCAATACAGCTTGAAAAAGTTTTCTCAGTCCACGGGTGAGAGTGGCAAGCATTCTCTATCGGCATCAATTGCGTTATATCATCCGTTGTTATTGGTGTAAGTTTTAATAAATTGGTCATAATGTTTAATCGTTAGCTCTTAATAAGTACTGCTTATTTTTAGTTAATAGCGTCAAGTCTCAGCTTAAGTATTAGCCTTGCAGTATTAATTTTTATAATTAATGTCTTAAAGTAATTTTTTGATGATGGTTTGCCATAACTGTTTTTTTAATGCTGGAGACTGGCTAATTACTGCAATACTTGGACTAAATAAATTATTGTTATTACAATAAATGGCGGGGTTATCATTGCCGGTTGAGTTGAAATACCAATTAAATAAACCTAAATCGAGGTGGTTTTCTTTATGGTTAACTTCACCGATAGATATATCGACAGATTGTAATATGTCGATAAAAATTTGTTTAGTAAGTAAATCCGATAAAGTCTTCTCGGTTTGTGTTACATAATTTATTACTGGCTTATCATTTTCTATATTTGATGGGTTATGTTTACCAGCCACAACCTTATGCTGCCACAAGCTAATGCCCATTTCAGTAAGTTGATCGAATTGTCTTTGGTTAACAGCCATAAAAGGTACTCATGAAAAAGGCATTAGCTCTAATTTAGTTCTAATCTACATAAATTAGAGCGTATAAACAGTATGTACAAGTTAGAAAGTATAAATTTGAAAATAATCGCAAGACATATAATGCCAGAATTCGTAAAAACTAAAAAGTAAACTTTGATAAAGAATATACAACCGAGACTATAAGATTTGAAAACTGTAAAAGGTTAAAAATCCAAGTAAAAAATACGGCTCAATTATTTAGATGTTTTTGAATGTTTAAGCTAGAGCAAAAGGCAAAGAAATAAAAACGAGAAAAGCAGGAACAAAAAAGGCCTAGAATAAATTCTAGGCCTTAAGAATATGGCAGGGGTGGAGAGACTCGAACTCCCAACCATCGGTTTTGGAGACCGCTGTTCTACCAATTGGAACTACACCCCTGCAACGGATTTGAATTATACTGATGAACAGCAAAAGGTAAAGCACAAATTGTTATAAAACTGAATTATTTGTCTGTTCGGTTATTTAACCATCATAAATTGTAGTAATTACGACTAACTATGATTAATTTGGAATAACGGTAGTCGCTAAATTGAGTGACAGCAGTTTAAGATAAAATCTGAATTTGGCTCATTAGTCTGTTAATGAGCTTGAAAATAACGCATTAAAGAAAATAATAAGCTAAATGTTCCACTTAACATTTAGCTTAGGGGGCAGTTTCATTTTCTATTTAAGTGACGGGCTGCTTATTCATTGCCTTTCTCATTTCACAAAATCTAAATTTATCAGGGTAAGGGTAAACATCAACATAAAGACCTTTCGCTACATTTTTCTGACACTCTTGCCAGTAGCTTGCGGTTAGTAAATCTTCATGATGAATTTTAAATGCCTTCAAATATTTAGGGTTTGCTAAGGCAAATGTTGCTATTTCTTCAGGGAACATATCGCCAGGTGCAACAGAATACCAGGGTTCAGCGGCATAAATTTGCTCTTCAGTAACTGCAACAGGTTTCACTCTAAAGTTCACCTCATTCATATAGGTAATTTCATCATAATCATAAAATATCACGCGATTATGTCGGGTCACGCCAAAGTTTTTCAATAACATATCACCAGGAAATATATTGGCAGAAATAAGTTGTTTAATGGCTTGGCCGTAGCCGTATAGTGCTTCTTCTAATTCTTTATCATTAGCTTTCGCTAAATAAAGGTTTAATGGCACCATTCGACGTTCTATATATAAATGCTCAATAATCAGTAAATCATCTTCATAGCGAATAAGTGAAGGAGCAACCTTGTGTAACTCTTCTAGTAATTCATCATTAAATCGGTCTTTAGGAAAAGCAACTTCAGAGTATTCCATGGTATCAGCCATACGGCCTACGCGATCATGAAGTTTAACTAAGCGATATTTTCCTTTTACGTCAGCGCGAGTCATATTCTTACTAGGAGAAAATTTATCTTTAATTATTTTAAAAACATAAGGGTATGATGGCAACGTGAATACCGACATCACCATGCCTTTTATACCCGGAGCTAAGGTTAACTTATCGTCGCTGTTATCAAGGTGGTGTAAAAAGTCTCGATAAAATTGTGTTTTCCCTTCCTTATGAAAACCAATAGCAGAATATAAATCAGCTCTTGTTTTATGAGGAATTAAACTCTTTAAGAACTTTACTAACGCATAAGGGTGTAAACAATCAACAAAAAAGTAAGCGCGGGCAAAACCAAATACTACCGCCATATCTTCACTTTTTGTTAATAACGCATCAATGTACAAACCGCCTTTTTCATTATTTAATACAGCAATAATAAAGGGCGTCTCACCCGCTGGCGATAAAACTCGACCAATTAAATAAGCACCTTTATTACGGTAAAAAGTGAAATTTAAAATATCAAACTGCAAATCCTCCACCTTAAAACGCGTTTTATGCGCTTTGCGGCGAAAAGCACGAATTAATACTTCTACATCACCTTCAAGGTCAACAAAAGGCACTGTACTTTTGTGCGCGTTCATAATATCGCAAATGGTTTTCTTTAAGCCTTTAACTGCTGGTTTATAGCTGGTGTAAATTTCAGGTGTTGGTCTGTCGTCTAGACGATGAGCTGTGCTCTCAACAAAAATATAATCATTGTGGTAATACTTGCGCTCAAATAAACGACAAAACACTGAATTATAAAATGTTTCTGCCAGCTCAGGTTGTTTGTGGTCTGCTAGTAAATCGATATATTCTTTTTTTACTTGTAACCACAATTCATCATCAAGCGACTCAATTAAGAAATCTTTTTTAATTGTATTAAAAGATTCTTCAACGCGTTGTTCGTAAAAGGTCGTTCTTGCCTTCGCGGCCTTTTGAATTTCTGCCCACTGACACTGCTGAAAACGTTGTTGTGCTGATTTCGTAATTTCAATAAACAGGTGTATATGTCGGTCAAATCCGGTAATAATATTTTTAGCTATTGTAGAAGCAAGGTTATTCATAAGCAGGCACAAATATTGAAGAAAGATAACAAAAGCATACTCGAAAATAAGTAATTAAACAGGCTCTTTTAGTAAAATATTCAACATCATTGATAGTTATATTGATATGTATTAATACAACTGGCTTTTTATATAGGTAAAATATTATTTAACTTGCTATCAAAGGCGGGGATCTCTAAAATTACGCGCTTCATATTTCTCTTTATTTTCATCAAGGTTTTCTTAACTACTTACTATGCGTGTATCTGACTTTTCTTTTGATTTACCCTCTGAGTTAATTGCTCGTTTTCCTATGGCAGAACGCACCGGAAGTCGTTTGATGACACTTAACGGCAATAGCGGTGCTATCGCTGATCTTGGCTTTAAAGACATCTTGTCACAACTAACGGCAGGTGATTTATTAGTGTTTAATAACACCCGCGTTATTCCAGCTCGTATGTTTGGACAAAAAGCCAGTGGTGGTAAAATTGAAGTTTTGGTTGAAAGACTTATTGATAAAAGTACGGTGCTGGCGCATATACGTGCGAGTAAATCACCTAAAGTAGGCGCAGAGCTTATACTTGAAGGAAAAGCACAAGCAACCATGGTTGCTCGTCACGGTGCTTTATTTGAATTGAAATTTAAAGGTGATAAATCAATACTTTCTATTTTAGATGATATTGGTCATATGCCATTGCCGCCTTATATAGACAGACCTGATGAGAATAGCGACCGTGAGCGTTATCAAACCGTATACAATGAAAAACCCGGTGCCGTAGCCGCGCCCACCGCAGGTTTACATTTCGACGATGCCTTATTAGAACAAATTAAAGCCAAAGGTGTTGAACTTGCCTTTGTAACCTTACATGTAGGTGCAGGCACATTTCAGCCAGTAAAAGTTGATGAAATTGCAGACCACATTATGCATGCCGAATATGTCGAAGTGTCTGATGAAGTTATTGCACAAATAAACAAAACGAAAGCTGCTGGTGGCAGAGTTGTTGCTGTTGGCACAACGTCTGTACGTTCATTAGAAAGTGCGGCAAAATCGGCACAAGAAAAAGGCACCGCGCTAACGGCTTTTTATGGTGATACTGATATTTTCATTACACCTGGCTATGAATTTCAGTTAGTGGATGCATTGTTAACTAACTTCCATTTATCTGAATCAACCTTATTAATGCTTGTTAGCGCTTTTGCAGGCTACGATCATATTATGAAAGCATATCAACATGCGATTAGTGAAAAATACCGTTTCTTTAGTTATGGTGACGCTATGTTTCTTACCAAGCAAGTGGTTGATAAAGTAGCTAACGAAAACATCACCAATTAAATTATCACTAACAAAACACCAATTAACGTCTATCACATACAAGGTAGGCGATTTGAACAACAACCATCAGCCTGTTTCGCTGATAGGTAGGAAAGATTATTTATGACACAAAAAATGAAGTATGAATTAATTAACACCGACGGCAAGGCTCGTCGTGGTCGCTTAACCTTTGAACGCGGAATAGTAGAAACTCCAGCCTTTATGCCTGTAGGTACTTACGGTACTGTGAAAGGCATGAAAGCGGAAGAAGTTGAAGCGACAGGCGCACATATTATCTTAGGTAACACCTTTCATTTAATGTTACGTCCTGGTACTGACATTATTGAACAACATGGTGGTTTGCACGGTTTTATGAATTGGAATAAACCAATTTTAACTGACTCAGGCGGTTTCCAAGTTTTTAGTTTAGGTAAAATGCGTAAAATTACCGAAGAAGGTGTACGTTTTAGTTCACCAGTAAACGGTGAAAAAATTATGTTAACGCCAGAGCGTTCAATGGAAGTACAACGTAGTTTAAATTCAGATGTTGTTATGATATTTGACGAATGTACGCCATACCCTGCAACACATAAAGAATCTCAAGACTCAATGGAGCTTTCACTTCGTTGGGCACAACGCTCAAAAGATGCGCATGGCGACAGTCCAAATGCGTTATTTGGTATTGTACAAGGTGGTATGTACGAAGACTTACGCGAAGTATCAATTAATGGTTTAAAAGCTATTGAATTTGACGGCTACGCTATTGGTGGTTTATCAGTAGGTGAACCAAAAGAAGATATGATCAGAATATTAGATCATACCGCCCCCTTGATTCCTAAAAATAAGCCCCGATACTTGATGGGTGTTGGTAAGCCTGAAGATTTAGTTGAAGGTGTACGTCGCGGTATTGATATGTTTGATTGTGTTATGCCAACACGAAATGCACGCAACGGCCATTTATTTGTTAATACTGGTGTAGTAAAAATTCGTAACGCAACGAATAAAACGGACACTGGACCATTAGATACAACCTGTGATTGTTATACCTGTAAAAATTACTCGCGTGCCTATTTACATCATTTAGATAAGTGCAAAGAGATTTTAGGTTCACAACTTAACACCTTACATAACCTACACTTTTATCAAAAAGTCATGCAAGGTTTGCGTGATGCGATAGAGCAGGGTAAATTAGACGACTTTGTTGAAGAGTTTTACTCGCTTCGAGGTTTACCTGTTCCGCCTTTAGCTAAAGGTAGCGAACAAATTTAACAAATTCGGATATGAATGTTTAAAATATAAATGCTTAGCGCATATATATTTAGAAAAGAAAACGACGAATAATCGTCAAATGTGCAATAACCTAGTCGCTTAGCAGTAATATGAAAAGTAACTAACTAATTATAAAAAAGTAAGAGGATATTATGAGTTTATTTATAGGTACAGCCCACGCCGCAGGCGCTCCAGCATCAACCGGTGGTGGTATGGAAATGATGATTATGCTAGCGGTATTTGGTTTAGTATTTTTCTTTATGATTTATCGTCCACAAGCTAAACGTGTTAAAGAACATAAAAACTTAATGTCAGCTTTATCAAAAGGTGATGAAGTTTTAACGCAAGGCGGCATCGTTGGTAAAATCACTAAAGTATCTGACGAAAAAGACTTTATCGTTGTAAGCATTGCTGAAGGTACAGAAGTGACAGTACAAAAAGGTGCTATCAACGCAGTACTTCCTAAAGGCACAATGAAATCTTTATAGCACTTAGTCTCTTTGCTATGTAACTTGAACGCAGGTAAATCAAAACTCAGGTTGTTTAGCCTGAGTTTTAATACTTAGCTTTAAGTGCCCAGCTTTAGTTGCTTAGTGCTGATTACTTAGTGTTGTAGCGACAAGGAAACCACATGACCACGGTCAGTTTAATGTTTCCTTTTTGCTACAACATCAATTTATTGCAAGCTTAAACACAACAAAATAGAAAAGGAAGAATTGTGTTAAATAAATACCCTTTATGGAAAACACTAATGGTAGCGTTAATCGTTGCTTTAGGTGCGCTCTATGCCACACCTAACTTATATGGTGAAGATCCAGCCGTACAAGTTTCAGGTTTACGTGGTGTGGAAGCAAACCTTACCACCCTTGATACAATTAAAGGGCAATTAACTGAAAACAATATTGAATACGCGAGTGTTGTATTAGAAGACGGTCAAATTTTAACACGTTTCAGAAACACTGAAGACCAGTTAAAAGCACGTGATGTACTCGACGATAGTTTAGGAGACGAATACTCAGTCGCCTTAAACTTAACGCCGGCGACACCAGACTGGTTAGCAAGCATTGGTGGAACGCCAATGAAACTAGGTTTAGATTTAAGTGGTGGTGTTAGTTTCTTAATGGAAGTTAACATGCAAGAAGCCATCAACAAAGCCAAAGTAGGTATGGTTGGTGATTTTCGTGGTGACCTACTTAATGAAAAAATTCGCTACCGCAGCGTAAAAGACGAAGGCGATGTGATAACCGTTAAATTCCGTAAAATAGAAGACTTAGAGCAAGGCTTATCTTTACTGAAAAAACGTTATAATGAATTATTATTTAATTCTGACGACGACACATTAACGCTTACCGCACAAATGACTGAAGCTAAACTTAAAGAAATTCAAGAGTATGCGCTTCAACAAAACATTACTATTATTCGTAACCGTGTTAACGAATTAGGTGTTGCTGAGCCATTAGTTCAACGCCAAGGTAAAAAACACATTGTTATTGAATTACCGGGTGTACAAGATACCGCTAAAGCAAAAGAAATTCTTAATGCTACTGCTACCATCGAGTTTCGTTTAGTTGACACTGAAGGTGATTTATCGGCCGCATTAAATGGTCGAATTCCACCGAGTTCAATTTTATTAACAGATAAAAACGGTCAACCAACATTATTGAACAAGCGTATTATGCTTACCGGTGATCATATCACTGACGCTACTTCAGGGTTTGATGAGTATTCTCGTCCACAAGTTAATATTTCACTTGATAGCGCCGGTGGCAGTAAAATGTCTAACGGCACAAAAAGTAATATTGGCAAGCCTATGGCGACAGTCTTTATTGA
Source organism: Colwellia sp. 20A7 (assembly GCF_009832865.1). Classification (NCBI taxonomy): domain Bacteria; kingdom Pseudomonadati; phylum Pseudomonadota; class Gammaproteobacteria; order Alteromonadales; family Colwelliaceae; genus Colwellia; species Colwellia sp. 20A7. Next base: position 1,380,185 of record NZ_CP047130.1, read on the forward strand.
ATATAAGCCAACAGAACGCCGTGATCCTGAAGGCAATATCATTTTTGAAAAAGTTCAAGAAGTGATCTCAGTTGCAACTATTCAAGCGCGTTTAGGTAAAACTTTTCGTATAACTGGCTCTGGCTCACAAGCTGAAGCACATAATCTAGCTTTATTATTACGTGCAGGTGCGTTAATTGCGCCCATTACTATTGTTGAAGAACGTACCGTTGGCCCAACATTGGGTGCTGAAAACGTTCAATTAGGTTTCCAGGCAATTTTAATTGGTTTTGGCTTAGTTTTCCTTTTCATGGCTATCTATTACCGTGCTTTTGGTTTGGTGGCAAACGTTGCATTGCTTGCTAACTTAGTATTAATTGTTGGCATAATGTCATTGATTCCAGGGGCTACATTAACATTGCCGGGTATGGCGGGTATTGTACTAACGGTAGGTATGGCAGTAGATGCTAACGTACTTATATTTGAACGTATTCGTGAAGAAATTCGCGAAGGAAAAACAATTCAACAAGCAATACATCAAGGGTATGAAGCCGCATTTTCAACCATTATTGATGCCAATATAACCACTTTAATTGCCGCATTAATATTATTTGCTGTTGGGACTGGGCCAGTAAAAGGCTTCGCAGTAACCTTATCAATAGGTATTATTACTTCAATGTTTACGTCGGTTATAGCTTCACGAACCATAGTAAATTCTATTTGGGGTGGAAAACGCCTCGAAAAGTTATCGATATAGTCAGACGGGAATTTAAATATAATGCAAATTTTACAGTTAAAAGAAACCGTCAGCTTTATGAAATATCGCAAATTTGCGATGATTTTTAGCGCGTTACTAATGATGGCAGCAGTCTACTCATTAGCAGTAAATAAATTAAACTTTGGTTTAGACTTTACTGGTGGAACGCTAATTGAAGTTGGTTTTGAAGAAGCCGCAGATTTACAAAAGCTACGTCAACTGATGGAAGACAACAACCATGAAGATGCCAAAGTGCAGTTTTATGGTAGTAGTCGTGATGTTGTTATTCGCTTAGGTTTACGTGGTGACGTAAAAGCTGAAATGTTGGGTAATGAAATACTCGCTATTCTTGAAGAAGGCACGCATCAAAAAGTAGATATGCGCCGTATTGAGTTTGTTGGTGCAAGTGTTGGTGATGAATTAGCAGAGCAGGGTGGCTTAGCCATGCTAACAGCGCTTATTTGTATTCTAGTATATGTTGCTTTTCGTTTCGAATGGCGCTTTGCAGTAGGCTCTGTAGTTGCTTTATTTCATGATGTTTTATTAACGCTTGGGCTTTTCTCTTTCTTAAAGTTAGAGTTTGATTTAACCGTACTTGCGGCAATATTAGCCGTTATTGGTTATTCACTTAACGATACTATTGTTGTGTCGGATCGAATTCGTGAAAACTTTAGAAAAATACGTGATACGTCAGCAGAAGAAATAATTAATATGTCTCTAACGCAAACGTTGAGCAGAACTATTATTACGTCAATAACAACGTTATTAGTATTAGCGGCATTGTTCTGGAAAGGTGGTACACTTATTCACGGTTTTGCAACAGCGTTACTGTTTGGCGTGTTTGTAGGTACTTACTCTTCAATTTATGTAGCGTCATTAGTTGCATTAGGTTTAGGTATTTCAAGAGAAGACCTGATACCAGAAGTGATTGAAAAAGAAGGTGAAGAGCAAGAAGAGATGATGCCATAAGCTAAGCTTATTACATCAGCTACTCTGCTAGCTTAATCTCATTTCTTCACTTTAGCGCTAAGCTTTAGTTTATAGCTGAGATAATAAAAACCGAACAACTCCATTGTTCGGTTTTTTTATGCCTAAAATAGTACGGGTAAAGGGGGAATTTTTTGCACTACACGCACGCATACTGTATGCTGCACCGTTCTAATATCCCCATTGGTATAATTAGCAGGTTGTCTTATACCTATTAGGTATTAATCGCTGATATCGCTGCTCGTATTCCAGAAAACCACCCAAGAGATTATTTATGAGCACCACTGCCACTAATACAACTAAATTTACCGACCTAGGCTTATCTGAGCCATTACTTAAAGCTGTTCGTGATCAAGGTTACGATACACCATCACCAATTCAAGCACAGGCTATTCCAGCGGTACTTGCGGGTAGAGATGTAATGGCAGCCGCACAAACAGGCACAGGTAAAACAGCCGGATTTACGTTACCTTTATTAGAAAAATTATCTAAAGGCGGCACGGTTAAAAGTCGAGTTCAATCAAACAACGTTAGAGCATTAGTCTTAACACCAACAAGAGAATTAGCTGCCCAAGTTAGTGACAGCATTGCTACCTACGGTAAATATTTAGATCTTCATTCAACCGTTGTTTTTGGTGGCGTGAAAATTAATCCTCAAATGATGCGACTTAGACAAGGTGTTGATGTGTTAGTAGCAACGCCAGGTCGTTTGATGGACTTATATAACCAAAATGCCGTGAAGTTCTCTCAACTAGAAGTATTCATTTTAGATGAAGCTGACCGTATGTTAGATATGGGCTTCATTCGTGATATCAAAAAAATTATTTCTGTATTACCTAAGCAGCGTCAAAACTTACTTTTCTCAGCAACATTTTCAGCTGATATTCGTGCTTTAGCGAAAGGGCTAGTACACAATCCATTAGAAATCTCAGTTAATGCTGAAAATTCAACAGCAGAAAAAGTAACGCAATGGTTAACACCCGTAGATAAAAAGCGTAAGCCAGCGGTATTAACACATTTAATTAAAGAAAATGAATGGCGACAAGTATTGGTGTTTACCAAAACTAAGCATGGTGCAAATAAGCTCACTAAATATTTAGAAGCTGAAGGCTTAACTGCTGCAGCTATTCACGGTAATAAAAGCCAAGGCGCACGTACTAAAGCGTTAGCTTCTTTTAAAGACGGTACCGTACAAGTATTAGTTGCCACTGATATTGCAGCACGCGGTATTGATATTGACTTATTACCTAACGTAGTAAATTTTGATTTGCCAAATGTACCAGAAGATTATGTTCACCGTATTGGCCGTACAGCACGTGCAGGTAATACTGGGCAAGCTGTATCACTGGTTTGCGCTGACGAATTAAATTTACTGTGGGATATTGAAAACGTTATTCAACAGCATATTGAGCGTAAAATACTAGAAAACTTCATCCCTGCTAACGAATTAGGTGAGTCTAGACCAATTCGTTCATTAAAAGCGAAGAAGGCTAAAAAAGTACATAAGCCTAACGCAGAAAAGGTTGAACATAAAGATGGTCAACGTTCAGCTAGCAACACTCATAACAGCAACAAAAACAACAGCAGCAACGGTCAACAAAAACCGCGTAATGCTAAACCTGCTACAACAGGCAGAAGAAGAAACAACAACAATACGTAATAGCTAATAGAAGTATTGAATATTTAAGTGCGTTTATAAAACGGCTACATTGGAATGAGTTGTAGCCAAATATTTAATCGTACTTAAGCTTTATTAGCAATACTCAGGCTTAGCAAAGTAATAACAACATGGTAGCTATTACTTTGCTCAAGTAACCTGAACAATAGCTTGAGCGTTTTTAGTGCTGATTTTTTGAAGTTTTTGTTTTTGTATAGCGGTTAGTATGACTAATAGTTAACCTTGTTTAACATGCGAGCCTATATTTTTTATGTACCTACGCTGGCGCTAAGTAACCTAAGTTTTTCAATTCTACATCAGCAAAGGTATCAACCACATCACCAATAACAATTAGGCTAGGTGGCTTGATGTTATGTAATATTACGAGCTCTTCTAACGTTGCTAAACTGCCTTTAATCACTTGTTGGCTTTGGTGTGTGCCTTTTCTGATTAATGCTGCTGGTGTATTTTTACTTCGACCAGCCTTAACGAGTTGTTGGGTAATAATAGGTAAACTTTTTATCCCCATATAAAATACTACGGTTTGCTCGGGATCATTTAACGTCTTCCAAGGCAGGTCAAGTGCACCATTATCTTGCACGTTGCCGGTAATAAAGGTGCAGCTGCGAGCAACTTTTCTATGTGTTAACGGAATACCTGCATAGCTGGTACAAGCTGATGCGGCAGTCATTCCAGGAACAATATGACAAGCAATGCCTTTGTCTACTATAAATTGCGCTTCTTCACCACCACGACCAAACACAAAAGGATCACCGCCTTTTAAGCGTAATACCTTTTTATTTAACTTGGCATTATCTACTAATATTTGATTGATAGCATCTTGTGGAACACGGTGGTCAGCTTGTTTTTTACCTACGTATATTCGTTCGCAGTTTTCGGGTAATAATGCCATTATCTCTTCACTTACTAGGCGATCGTAAATCACAACTTCTGCTTGTTGAATGAAACGAAACGCTTGTAAGGTTAATAAATCTGGATCACCAGGTCCTGCGCCAACTAGTGCAACCTCGCCATGTATGAAAAGTTGTTTATGTGCTGGAGGTATATATTCAGGGAAAGGTTTCATTATTGCTCAGGCTGCTTTTATTAGTTAAAGGTAAGGTTTGTCGTTATAGCTAACAGTGTTATGCTTTAAAGACGACAATTTTTTAATTGTATTTATGTTTCACCATTTATTAAAGCAAAAAAAGCGCCAATAGGCGCTTTTTAAAAATATAACTTATACGTTGTTGGTATTGTTAGCTCTGCTAGCCACTTATTTAGTTAAATAGTGGCTTAGCTATGCAACTAACTACTTACTTAACGCTTCGCCTAAATGTGGGCGAATAGTTTGTAGCAATTCTTTTTGTAATCTTGTGCTACTTGCAACAATATTTCCTGATGAAGTATGGTTATGGCCACCAACAAAATCTGTTACTAAACCACCAGCTTCTATCACAAGTAATTCACCTGCTGCTGTATCCCAAGGTTTTAAACCTATTTCAAAATAACCATCAACTCGACCAGCGGCAACATAAGCTAAATCTAATGCTGCAGAGCCTGCACGGCGAAGATCTGATGATTTTTTAAATAAAGCAGTAAACATAGCCATGTATGCTGTTGTATGTTGCTTTTGTTTATGAGGGAAACCTGTTGCAATAATTGTTGCTGCTAGCTCTTTGTGAGCTTTCACACGAATACGCATACCGTTTAATTGTGCACCTTTACCACGGCTTGCAGAAAATACTTCACCACGAATAGGGTCAAATACTACAGCTTGGTCAAGTTTGCCTTTTACTTTCAGTGCAATTGATACTGAAAAGTGTGGAATGCCTTTAATGAAGTTTGTTGTGCCATCTAACGGATCAATAATCCATTGATAGTCATCGTCTGAGCCCGTTAATACACCAGACTCTTCACCTATTATAGTGTGAGCAGGGTATGATTTACGAATAGTTTCAATAATTGCTTCTTCTGCTGCAAGATCAGCACTGGTCACAAAGTCGTTAGAACCTTTAGATTCAATTTCTACTTTATCAAGTTGCTCAAATGAGCGAATAATAACTTTTCCTGCATTGCGCGCAGCGCGCACGGCAATATTTAGCATGGGATGCATAATAATGTACCTATTTGTAAATGGCTTTTAAAAGAACGAGTCGCTTTGAAAGATAGATAAAGTAAAATTTTATCTATCAGGGATAAATCCCCTTATAATTTCAAGCGCGCGCAGTATAGCAAGTTTTAAATTTTTTAGCGAGGGGCAACTTGAAATAAATAGTTTAATTTATAAGCTGTTTATGTTTCGTCTGATTTTGTGTCGGTTGCTATATAGGAAAATAAACTATGTTAAGCGAATTTGATTTGTTGATTTTACGTGTTTTTTATTAGTCACAGCAGTATTCTTCTATGCTAGAATCACAGGCATAAAAACTGGGGCGCTTAACTTTATATATTTTCTTTATAGAGTGTATAGCCACCCAACAATGAAACAAAGTATGAGCATAAAGTAACATGTCAGATTCAAAAAGTAATAGTTTATTAGATCAAGTGCGTATTGTATTAGTGAATACGTCAGATTGTCGTAATATCGGTAGCGCTGCAAGAGCGATGAAAACAATGGGATTAAGCCAGTTAATTTTGGTTGATCCAATTGAAATGCCTAATGGCCAAGCGCAAGCGTTAGCTGCCGGTGCTACTGACGTGTTGGCAAATGCCAAAGTTGTTAGTACCTTAAGTGAAGCAATAGAAGATTGTGGTTTGGTTGTTGGTACCAGTGCTCGTTCACGTACCTTACCTTGGCCTATGTTAGAGCCACGAGGTTGTGGTGAAAAATTAATAGCGGAAGCAAATGAATATCCTGTTGCGTTAGTTTTTGGTAGAGAAAGCAGCGGTTTGACTAATGATGAATTACAGATGTGTCATTTCCATGTGCAAATCCCAGCTAATCCTGACTATAGTTCATTGAATTTAGCCATGGCAGTGCAAACCTTAAGTTATGAGGTTCGTACTAGTTATTTGTTGTCTATTGATAATGAACATCAAGAGCGAAGTACTGGTAACGGTAATTATATCGGTAAAAAAATAATTAATGCGAAAAGTGAAGACAATGAAATTTATCCGGTAACGGAAGAAACTGAGCGTTTTTATCAGCATTTCGAAAATGCGTTATTAGGTACTGGCTTTATTGTTGAGAGTCACCCAGGTTTAGTGATGACTAAATTAAGACGTTTGTTTAACCGTGCTCGTCCAGATGTAAAAGAAATTAAAATGATGCGTGGCATTCTTGCTTCAGTTGAACGAGCATCAAAAGATAAGTAATAAGGCCTGTAAGCATAGTCAGTTAGCATAGTTAGCAAGCACAGCCAGTAAGCATTAACCTAGTACAACCAAGAAAGGAACCAATATGTTTAGCCGTATCAAAGAAGACATTAATAGTGTTTTTGACCGAGATCCTGCCGCCCGAAGTAGCCTTGAAGTATTACTTAATTATCCCGGTTTACATGCTATTTGGATTCACCGATTAAGTCATAAACTATGGCGTGCTAATTGGAAGTTACTGGCACGTGTTTTATCTACCTTTTCGCGTTGGTTAACTGGCGTTGAAATTCACCCCGGCGCAAAACTCGGTCGTCGTTTTTTTATTGACCACGGTATGGGCGTTGTTATTGGTGAAACCTCTGAAATTGGTGATGATGTTACCTTGTACCATGGGGTTACCTTAGGTGGTACTAGCTGGAATGCAGGAAAACGTCACCCTACACTAGAAGATAACGTAGTTATTGGTGCTGGTGCTCAAGTACTTGGCCCTATTACTATTGGTAAAGGCGGTAAAGTCGGCTCAAATTCTGTTGTTGTTAAAGATTTACCTGCAAATGCGACTGCCGTTGGTATTCCTGCACGTATTGTTAATGGCCGTACAAACTCATTACTTGATAAAGAGTTGGGCGAAAAACTTGGTGCGAGTTTAGATAAAGAGTCGCGCGATAAAGCGGCGAAAAAATTCGGCTTCGATGCTTATGCCGTTTCTGCTGATAGTCCTGATCCTGTCGCTAAAGCAATAGGGCGTTTGTTGGATCATATGCATTTAATGGACGACCGTGTTTCAAAGGTTTGTAAAGAAGTGAATCAGCTAGGGGGTAACATTTGTCCTAACGATTTACCTGAGCTACGTGTTGGCGAGTTTGTTGAAGACAAAAAAGCGGCAGCTAAACGTCGAGAAAGCAAAGTTGAGAGTTTCGATCCTGAAATTTAAACTGGAATTTAGCCTGATTTAGTCCAGTTCTGATCTAGCACTAATACAAGTTCAGGCTTGTTAGTATTTAATTAGCTTCTGAATTGTCATTGATTAGTGATCGATTAGTTAATGTTTAGTGACTGATTTTATTATAATTAGTCTTTAGTTGGCTCCTAGTTTCCTTACTGTAAAAGTAATAGTTGATTAAAATAGTCAAGTATTACTTTTCCATTTAATCATCTTAGTGTAAAATACTTGACTAGATTACTCGGGTATATGTTTGACTATTTTGTAGGGTTATGTAAAATTGCGGTCAATTATCGTGTTCAACTACGATTTCGCAATGTTATCTACTATTAAATAGCTAACTATATATATGTCACTAAAGTGGATTAGATGGGCACATTATGAAATTAACTTCTAAAGGTCGTTATGCCGTAACTGCAATGCTTGATGTTACAATTCATGCAGTAAGTGGCCCTGTATCATTAGCTGATATTTCAGAGCGACAAGGCATTTCTTTATCGTATTTAGAGCAATTGTTTTCTAAATTACGTAAAAGTGGTTTAGTGATTAGCATTCGAGGTCCTGGCGGTGGTTATCGTTTAGGTCGATGTTCAGCACAAATTGCTATTGCCGATGTTATAAGCGCTGTTAATGAAAGTGTTGATGCGACAAAGTGCCAAGGAAAGGGTAATTGTCAGGGAGGAGAGCAATGTTTAACGCACTCTTTATGGCAAGGTTTAAGTCAGCGCATTGAAGAGTTTTTACAAAATATATCATTGGCTGAACTTATCACTAAAAATGATGTAAAAACCGTGTCAAAACGACAAAATGATATTCATATATCTGGTAAAAAAGAGTCATCGTTAGAAACCATTATTCCTATTAATTTATAACGTATTAATTTTTACATTAATTTAGCGCAGTATTTACAGCAATAGTTAGTTGATATTAGCGCTAGGTTAAATATTCGTACAAGTGGAGAGAGAGAGCCAATGAAGCTTCCTATTTATTTCGATTATTCAGCAACGACCCCTGTTGACAAACGTGTTGCTGAAAAAATGATGCAATATATGACCACTGATGGTCATTTCGGAAACCCTGCATCCCGTTCACATAAGTTTGGCTGGCAAGCTGAAGAAGCAGTTGATGTTGCGCGTAACCAAATTGCTGAATTAATTAATGCTGACCCACGTGAAATTGTTTTTACTTCAGGTGCTACAGAGTCAGACAACCTTGCAATTAAAGGTGCTGCTAACTTTTATAGTAAGAAAGGTAAGCATGTTATTACGTGTAAAACCGAGCATAAAGCTGTATTAGATCCATGTCGTGAATTAGAGCGTCAAGGTTTTGAAGTTACGTATCTTGATCCTGAAGATAACGGCTTAATTGATTTGAAAAAACTTGAAGCAGCTATGCGCGAAGATACTGTTTTAGTTAGTATTATGCATGTAAATAATGAAATTGGTGTTATTCAAGATATTGGCGAAATCGGCGAAATGTGTCGTGCTCGTAAAATTATTTTCCATGTTGATGCCGCACAAAGTGTTGGTAAAATTAACATTGACTTACAGCATTTAAAAGTAGATTTGTTATCAATATCTGCTCATAAAATGTATGGTCCTAAAGGTATTGGTGCATTGTACGTACGTCGTAAACCACGTATTCGTCTTGAAGCACAAATGCACGGTGGCGGTCATGAGCGTGGTATGCGTTCTGGTACCTTAGCGACTCACCAAATTGTTGGTATGGGTGAAGCTTGTCGTTTGGCAAAAGAAGAAATGGCACAAGATTTTGCACATGCAACTGCTATGCGTGATCGTTTATGGGCTGGCTTAAACCAAATGGAACAAGTGTTTGTTAACGGCGACTTTGACAAACGTTACCCTGGTAATTTAAATGTAAGCTTCAACTTTGTTGAAGGCGAATCATTAATTATGGCATTAAAAGACTTAGCAGTTTCATCAGGCAGTGCCTGTACTTCTGCAAGTTTAGAGCCTTCTTATGTTTTAAGAGCGCTTGGTTTAAATGATGAAATGGCACATAGCTCAATTCGTTTTAGCTTTGGTCGTTTCACTACAAGTGAAGAAGTTGATTATGCAATCGACTTAATACAGAAATCTATTGGTCACTTACGTGATATGTCACCGCTTTGGGAAATGTTCAAAGACGGTATTGATTTAGACTCAATTGAATGGGCAGCTCACTAATTTTAATCTATTCCTTACTGGCAATTATGTTGGTAAGGATTAAAAAATAAAGTGAAAACTGTTAGGAGAAAATATTATGGCTTATAGCGAAAAAGTAATCGATCATTATGAAAATCCACGTAACGTTGGTTCTATGGATAAGAATGATCCATCTGTAGCAACTGGTATGGTTGGCGCACCTGCGTGTGGCGATGTAATGAAGTTACAACTTAAAATTTCAGCAGACGGTGTTATTGAAGATGCTAAATTTAAAACTTACGGCTGTGGATCTGCCATTGCTTCAAGCTCATTGGTAACAGAATGGGTTAAAGGTAAGTCAATTGAAGAAGCTGGTCAGATTAAAAACACTGCCATTGCTGAAGAATTAGCTTTACCACCGGTAAAAATTCATTGCTCAATTTTAGCTGAAGATGCTATTAAAGCGGCAATTGAAGATTACAAAAGCAAAAACGGTTAATAAACCGAGTTTAAGTTAATAAGATAAGTTCAGTACAAGAATCAAAACAGGAAAAGTAGTATGTCAGTTACCATGACGCCAGCGGCAACAGAGCGAGTTCAATCTTTTATGACGAATCGAGGCAAAGGTCTTGGTTTGCGTTTAGGTATTAAAACGACAGGTTGCTCAGGCTTGGCTTATGTACTTGAGTTTGTTGATGATTTAAATGAAGATGATCATATGTTTAATATTGAAAACGTTAACATTATCATTGACACTAAAAGCTTAGTTTATCTTGATGGTATTGAGTTAGATTTTGTTAAAGAAGGTCTGAACGAAGGCTTTAAGTTTACCAACCCTAATGCCAAAGGCGAATGTGGTTGTGGTGAAAGCTTTAACGTATAAGTGCATAGCTTTTTAGTTTAGCTTGATTTTGTTTGGCTCTATTGCTAGATAAAAGTACTGATAAATTCTTCGGATAATATTTAAACATCCGAAGAATTATCTGCTAAACGTTATCTGTTAAGAACATAACGGACTATAAGCAACGGTATTAAGCGAGTAAACAGAGTAATAGCTTAAAGTCAGTGTACAGAGCAAGAATACAGGATGTACGGAATAATGATTTAGGTCAATTCCGTGTTTTCGTTTTATTTTTGTTATGATGTTTGTCTTATGCTTTTGCAGTTTTGTTTTTATGTAAGATACAAGCACTAAACACCGTTAACTTTAACCATCATTACAATATCTTAATCGAGTTTAAATTCTTTAGGTAACCAAGTGAATTACTTCCAATTATTCGGGATTGAAGTTACTTTCGATGTCGATTTAAATCAACTATCTCAAACCTATCAAACACTGCAAAAGTCGGCTCATCCTGACAAATTTGCTCATGCTTCGAGCCAAGAGCAGCTTATTGCAGTACAAAAATCGGCAGAGCTTAATGATGCCTATCAAACAATAAAACAACCTTTAGCACGTGCGGAATATATTCTTACCTTACGAGGCGTAGAATTACCTAACGAGCAACATACTTTTGGTGATACCAGCTTTTTAATGAGGCAAATGGAACTAAGAGAAATGTTGGAAGACGTGACCCATGCTGAAGACGTTGACGGTGCTTTAGAAGCTGCGCAACAAGAGCTTGCTCAAGAATATCAGCAACACTTTAGCTTATTACAAGCACAAATTTGCGAAAACACTGAAGCGGCTAATATGTTAGCATGCGATAATTTACGTAAATTGAAATTTTATCAAAAACTCAATATTGAAGTAGATCGTCTTGAAGATAGTTTGTTTGACGATTAGCAAACAGCGTCTTTTACTTTTTAACTCAGATAACTGAACATAATTAAAACATGGCTTTATTACAAATAGCAGAACCCGGACTTAGTACAGTACCTCACGAACATAGATTAGCTGCAGGTATCGATTTAGGTACAACAAATTCACTTATCGCTAGTGTGCAAAGCGGTGAAGCGAGCACGTTAGTTGACCAAGATGGTCGCGATATATTGCCTTCTATTGTGAGTTATCAACCAAATGATATTTTGGTAGGTGAGGCAGCAAAAGCATTAAGTGTGAGTGATCCTCAAAATACTATTGTATCGGCTAAACGTTTAATTGGTCGCTCTTTAACTGATATTCAAAGTAAGTATCCTTCTTTGCCATATCAATTTACCGGCGATGAAAACAAGCCAGAAATTGTCACTCGTCAAGGTAATATTAACCCTGTACAAGTGTCGGCTGAAATTTTAAAAAGCTTAGCCCAACGTGCTGAAAAAGCACTGGGTGGAGAGCTTACGGGTGTGGTTGTTACTGTGCCTGCGCATTTTGATGATGCACAACGTCAAAGTACCAAAGACGCGGCAAAATTGGCTGGCGTTAACGTATTACGTCTTCTTAATGAGCCAACGGCAGCTGCTGTTGCTTATGGTCTTGATTCAGGACAAGAAGGTGTGATCGCTATTTACGATTTAGGTGGCGGTACCTTTGATATTTCAGTATTACGCTTAAATAAAGGTGTATTTGAAGTACTTTCTACCGGCGGTGATTCGGCATTAGGTGGCGATGATTTTGATGTTGTTTTAGCTGATTATTTAGTTGAGCAGGCTGGTTTAACTCGCCCATTATCTCCATCGCTTGAACGTCAATTAATACAGCAAGCTTGTTATGCTAAAGAACAATTAACGACATTGGATAATGTTGACGTTACGTTAACATTCGACTCGGCTGACAGTAATGACCAAACATGGTCAACTAACTTGTCAAAAGAAACTTTTGATGGTTTGATTTCAGCTTTAGTGAAAAAAACCTTAAGAGCATGTCGTCGAAGCTTAAAAGACGCTGACATTAGCATTGATGAAGTACTTGAAGTTGTTATGGTTGGTGGCTCTACGCGTGTACCTTTAGTACGCAGTGAGGTTGAAAAGTATTTCAATAAAAAACCATTAACATCAATTGATCCAGATAAAGTTGTTGCTATTGGCGCGGCTATTCAGGCTGATATTCTTGCCGGTAATAAACCTGACAGTGATATATTATTACTTGACGTTATTCCATTATCGCTTGGTTTAGAAACGATGGGCGGCTTAGTTGAAAAGGTTATTCATCGTAATACCACTATTCCTGTAGCAAAAGCGCAAGAGTTTACTACCTTCAAAGACGGGCAAACAGCCATGGCTGTGCATGTTTTACAAGGTGAACGAGAGCTTGTTGATGATTGTCGTTCGTTAGCACGTTTTGAATTACGTGGTATTCCTGCCATGACAGCAGGTGCTGCACATATTCGTGTAACATTTAAAGTTGATGCTGACGGATTATTATCTGTGAGTGCAATGGAAAAATCTTCTGGCGTTGAATCAAGCATTGAAGTGAAACCTTCTTTTGGTATCGACGACAGTAAAATTGCACAAATGCTTAAAGATTCAATGAATAACGCTAAAGCGGATATTGATGCTCGTATGCTAAAAGAGCAACAAGTTGAAGCTGCACGTGTTATTGAATCGGTTAAAGCGGCAATCGTGTTAGATCATCATTTACTTAATGAAGAAGAAACGTCTACTATTGAGCAAGTGATAAATTCGTTAGCTGAAATTAGCCAAGGTGACGATGTTGATGCTATTGAAGCCGCGATTAAAAAATTAGATAAAGCGACTGATGTATTTGCTGAACGACGTATGGATAGTTCAATTAATAAAGCGTTAAGTGGTCAGTCTGTCGATAAATTATAAAGAAACAACTTACTTGTATCTTATGACAATACAAAGATAAAAAGAGATAAATAATATGCCAAAAATTATATTTTTACCCAACGAAGAATTATGCCCTGATGGCGCTGTCGTTGAAGCTGAGAAAGGCGAAAGTGTATTAAACGTTGCCTTGAGAAATGACATTGGTATTGAGCATGCTTGTGAAAAAGTTTGTGCTTGTACAACGTGTCACGTAATTATCAGAGAAGGTTTCGACTCAATAGAAGAGGGCGATGAACTTGAAGAAGACATGCTAGATAAAGCATGGGGCTTAGAGCCAGAATCTCGTTTAAGCTGTCAATCTATTGTAGGTGATGAAGATTTAGTTGTTGATATTCCTAAGTATACTGTGAATATGGTATCTGAAAATCACTAAAGTGAATTGAGTTTAATGCCGGCTTCTAGTTAGCTTCGCTAGGCTCAAACAAGTAATATTAAAAAGGGTAATAACAGTGATGTTATTACCCTTTTTTGTTGAACCTATATGCCGAAACTTTTAGTTTCGTTTGATTAAAAAATAGAAACACTTGAATTTTGAGGTGTTAGCTTAAGCTTTCTTTTTTGATTATCACTTTTGCGGGTCGCAACAATATCTAATACTTGCTCTGTCGGCGCAGTTCCAAACAAGTCTATTGTGTATTCCAATGGGCTAAGTAAGTCAGTTAAATTGTATCGTCCCATCACAACCAGTTGTGATACAGGATCTTTTGGTGACTGATGCGACGTGACGGGAGAAAGGATCATATCTTCTAACACTAACTTTCTTTTTTTATCTTTTAGTACAACTTTTTCGTGGATAACATTGGTAATAACACTGCGGTGTTTAGTAAATTCAGTGTTTGACAGTTTGCCGTCATTATCATCATCAACGCCTTCAAAAGCGGTAATAGGCAATGAAAGCACCATAAATACGCCATTATCAATAATGTTGAGTGTGCCACGTTGCGACACCATAACATGTGCAGATGCGTGCTGTGATAAGAGTATGCTAGATAGCAAAGTAACAACTGAGATAAGGCTTTTTTTTATATATTTCATAAGGTGGCTCTATAGTTTATTTAACTTAACTAAATTTAACTAAATTTAACTTAATTAGTTTGGATTAGTTGAGAGTATTCATTAGGAGTTAACACAACAGGCTTTTTACTAAAATCACCTGTTATGCACCTACTCAACTGAGTACTCTTATTGTGGTGGTGGACCGCCAGCCGATTCTACTTCACCTGTTACACAACGTTGGAAATATGGGTAAGTGTCAGTTGCATAATAATGATAAATTCCTTGTGGAAATTCGGGGGTAACGCCAACTCGACCATTACATTCATCTAAATCACCAGAATCAGCAATATATTCCCAATCTTCAGCAAATGTACCTAGGCTATAAGTTTCAGTTGATGGACGAGATGTTGATATGTCTGTTTTTAATTGATAACTGCCTGTTACCGCTTTTATTGCTGAGGTTGAATCGCTAGCAATGGTATAACCATAACGCGCATAGATAGGGAAGCCGTCAGCAGCCCAACCGATAATTGTCATTTTAGTCTCATTGCCATCTTGTTGAGTAATGAAGCCTTCAGGCATACCATGGTAATGATAAGCACCGCCTGGTTGTACATGCGCGTTGTTGTCGTCGGTACCAAAATCAAAATTATTGTGACCTAATGCTTCAATATGCCAATTACCTGAGTTATCGATTAAGCTACAGTTTTCTGCCGAATCATCACAACTTCCTGCTGTACCTGCATCAATTTTTACACCATTGAGTACATAACCAGTAACACCGGCAGGTCCGCCTAATGTTGTTGCTGTTGTCGTTTCAACAGGTGTTAATGTAAAACTGTCGGTTATACTTTGTTCTGTGATTGAATTTGGATTGTCTTCGTTGGGGAAAGTGCCAACAGCGTGATCAGGGACACCATTTGCTGTTATTTCACGCTCTTCATCTGTACAGCTCCAAGTAACAGTACTGTATAATTGTACTGAATTTGATTCATTATAAGCGTCGTAGTTATAGTCACATAAAACACCTGTTGTTGAACCGTCAGAAACTTCCGACACGGTAATATCAACACTATCAACTTCACTGTTTTCTTCGTCATCATTTACCATTAGCGTGACAACATAAACACCTGCTACATCTGCTGAAAATGAGGTTGTCGAGTCAGTATCGCTAGATAATGTAGCAACACTGCCGTCAGGTAACGTAGATAAGCTCCATGAGTAGCCAAGTGTGTCGCCATCAGCGTCACTACTTGCTTCGCCAGATAATGCGACTGTACTACCAACAAATAAGGTTTGGTCTGCACCAGCATTGGCAACCGGCGCAGTGTTAGTGTCAACCGTACTGCCGGTATCACCTGTATCATCCGAATCGCTGGTACTGCTTCCACCGCAAGCCGCAAGAGAAGATGCAAACAATAAGCTTAGTAAGGCGGTACTTGCATTATTTCTACAGCTTAATGTTCTTTTTATGTGTAATAGAGATGGCTTCATTTGACACACCCTCCAAGGGGATAATATTTACAATTGGTTTATATGCTGTAAATAATAATAGGTCAATGTGCAAATAATGTGCATATAATGAGGAGTTTTTTTGTTATTCTGAATATTTCTCGTCATTCTGAGTCTCGCTTTTATTCAACCACACGCATGGGATTCCGTATTAAGTGAACTACGGAATGACAGAAGTGGTGACCAACGGAGTGACGTCGCTCTCTAAGTTATGCTGTGTAGTTCTGGGGATTCAGAACCTCGCTTTTATTCAACCGCCCACGAACTGACTATATCGTGGGGCGTTTTGATTATTATCTATCAGTAACTTTTTTCAGCCTTAGTTACTTTTTCTAAATAACGGCGAGATTCTGATTTAGGGTGTTTTTGTGTCAGTAAATAATAAACATCGTTAGATGACTTTGTGTTGAGTACTTTCATCGCTGTTGTTCTATTACTGTGAAAGGTTTTTAGTACATTTCCTGCACCACCATTGTATGCAGAAATAATTGAATAATGTCGGCTAGTTGAATTAGCAACTTCGTTTAAATAGTTGTTATTTAGAATATACAAATAGGCAGCGCCAATATCAATGTTATAAGCAGGATCAAATAGTTGTTGTTTTGTTGGCATGCCAGTTTTATTTTTAATGCGTTGGAATACATCAGCACCTGCGGTTTTTGGCACAACTTGCATCAAGCCGTAGGCATTAGCTGAACTTACTGCCAAAGGGTTAAAGCTACTTTCAGTTTCAATTATTCCATAGATCAATTGTGGTGATATTTGATAACGTTTAGCTGCAGCGAGTACATAGGTACTGTATTTTTGTTCGCGTAAATGCTGATGCTTCTCAACCATATCAATTCTAACTGCGTAAATTTGTTTTCCGTTGTTGTTATATTTTTGCAATTTGAACTCGGTTAAATACTTGGAAAATCGATTAGCACGCCATTGATATTGAATCGCTTTATCATCATGATCAAGCACTTGCTGATATAAATAAGGCTGGCCTGACAGTTTGGGAATATCGCTTGAAAATATATCAGTTTTACTAGGATCTGCTGTTGATAATAGGGTAGTGGTGATGGCGTTTTGTAAATTAGTGAGCGTTTTAGTTTGAGAACTATCTGCTAAAGTTTCAATTAGTATGGTGCCTTTTTCAAAATCAACAATTGCACGGGATCTGTAATTATTTGTATATTTAACCAGTTTTTTATTATTAGGTACTTGCGGATTTTTTTCGCCCCATACGTCACCAACTTTTTGGCTTAATTCATCCAACAACGCTTTAATATCACTGACATCTTTGAGAATAAGTTTATTGGTGTGAACTGCTTGTTGAGCAATAGCAATAATATCTGGATTATTAGATTCTATTTGTTTAATTAAGGTTTCGGCGCTTCGAATTGAATCTAAGTTTGGTGTGGTTTTGCAGCTAGTTAAGCTGATGATAAGAATAAGCATTAATGTTTTTTTAAACATTACAGCTAACCTTTACATCACGGTGATTCTTTGTGCTAGTGTATTGTTTCACATTTGGGATGGGCAAAAGTCATAATCCATATTAGTGTTATATTTCACAGTTCAATAACTTTCTAAATTACTCTATAGAATACTTTGTAGATTGTTTATGCGGAATAAACAATCTACAAAGTAGGAGAACTGATAATTGTGTTTAAAAGCTTAAAGTTTAAAATGATGAACGGTTGTATTAATGAAATGTAGTACTTAGTGCTTCGATTTCTTTGGCACTATTGTTAACACTTTCTCCACTTAAGCTTACTTTATTACATAGCACTTCATTTTCTTTTGAAATAATATCTATATCTGTAATTTGCTTGTTCATTTGTTCAGATACAACATTCTGCTCTTCAGTCGCTGTCGATATTTGTGCGGTCATATCACTAACATCACCAACACTTTTCATGATATTTTCGATAGCTTGTTTAATAATTAATGTATTAGCAGAACATGCCTCAGCACTATCCTTACTTACTAGCATTACTGTACTCCACTCTTGTAAAGTTTTTTGTAATTCTAACACTGAACGTTGTATATCTCCGGTTGCATCTTGAGTTCTACTGGCTAATGTTCTCACTTCATCGGCAACCACAGCAAAGCCTCGGCCTTGCTCCCCGGCTCGTGCTGCTTCAATTGCAGCATTAAGGGCTAGTAAATTAGTTTGATCAGCAATACCTTGAATCTCACTCATAATCTTTGAGATTTTATCAACATCTAGGACTAAACTCTCTGCACTATTTGCAGCCGAATGAACATCATTAGCGAGGCTACTCATTCTTTTTTGATTGTTTGTGACTAAGTTTGTCGCATCGTCACATTCTTGTTGAACTTGTGTCACTTTATCATGTGTCGATACGGTATTTTCACTAACATTACTAATAGTGCTACTCATTTCATCAATAGCAGTAGAAAACTGTTCTAATTGTTGATTAATATTTGAAGTGCCTGTCAGCATTTCGTTTGAGGCTAATTTTAATGTTTCAGCTTGACTCGATAATATTTTTCCCGCGTCATAGCTACGGCCAAGAACAGTACGTATGCGGGCTTGCAATAAGGTAGTTTGATATTTCGTTATATTCGTTAAGCCCTTACCGGTAAAAATAAAGCGAGATGGACTATCAGAATGTTTTTTAATTTCTTCTACATAATTTGGAAAGGTAAATAATTCTTCAGAAAAAATAAGTGCTGTGGCCATGATATTCAACAAAATAATAACTGCGGTGATATATGAGTCTAAATATAATAAAGAAAATAAAAGGGAAGTGGCGAGCATAAGTCCGATAATAAGACGTTTTAATTTTGTGTTTGCGTGAAAGTCTGACACAGTTTTTTGAGCATTTAATTTATCATAAAAATTTTGAGCATCATTTTTTTGTTGAGTTGTGGGTTTTACCCTGACTGATTGATAACCTGTAATTCTACCTCCTTCTGATAAAGGGGTTACATAGGCATCTACCCAATAATAATCGCCATTTTTACAACGATTTTTAATCATACCACGCCAAGACTCGCCATTTTTTAACTTCTTCCATAGATCAGAAAAAGCTTCTTTTGGCATATTAGGGTGGCGAACAATATTGTGATGTTGTCCTTTTAGCTCTTCTAAAGTGTAGCCAGCTACCCGACAGAACTCTTCATTCGCATAAACAATATCTCCTTGTAAGTCAGTAATGGAAACTAATTGTTCATCGTTTGAAAAATTGAGTTCTTTGTTGGTTGTATTTGGCATTTATTATCCTTTAGTTAACTTTTAGACTTTGTACTACTTATTTCACTACGTATTATAGTTAACAAATTTTAATGTACTTAATTGAATTATATCTATTTATTATATATTAATTAATGGTTATAGGTAAATAGAGGTGTTAAGAAGCTTGTAACTATAGTAGTAAATATTTCAATAGTTGCGCTAACTTTACTGTTAATTATATTTATTAAATTAAAAAAATAAAATTAATATACTGTATAGATAATAATCATTGTGGTGCTATAGTATTAATTTAAATCAGTTTAAAAAGCTAAACAAGTATATTTTTAATTTACTGGAACATTAAATATACCGCACTATTTTTTGCTTAAAATG
The DNA here is from genome assembly GCF_009832865.1 of Colwellia sp. 20A7. Classification (NCBI taxonomy): domain Bacteria; kingdom Pseudomonadati; phylum Pseudomonadota; class Gammaproteobacteria; order Alteromonadales; family Colwelliaceae; genus Colwellia; species Colwellia sp. 20A7. The sequence goes on from NZ_CP047130.1 coordinate 1,399,793, forward strand.
GAATATTCGTATGTCAAATAAAAATAAAAACGATGAAGAAGCACAAGAATCTATTACCCCCATTGGAGAACTTGATCAACTTAGGCAAATAGTCTTTGGTGATGCCCAGCAGCAGCTAATTACACAACTAACGACATTACGAAGTGATATGGAGCAAGCCCTTAACGAACAAGATAAAAAGTTTTCAATTCGTTTAGATAAAATGCAAATAGATATTAGTCAACAATTAGAAAATTTAGAAAAACAAGTAAATTTTGTTGATAAACGTCATGATGATAATGAAGAAAGTATGCAAAAAGACCATACCAGTTTAGCGTCAGAATACGAAATGTTTACCGTAGCAACACAGCAAGATTTTAAAGATATTGAACAGTCGCTTAATAGCGAAAGTGCGGTATTGTCTAATGGTTTCAATGAACAACTTGAGCAGCTTAAAAACCATCTTGAGGCGGTATCAAAAGAATTAAGTTCGTCTAAAACCGATCGTAAAACACTGGCTAAATTGCTGGCAACAATGGCAACAAACTTGGCAGATGACCAGCTATAATGTCGAAGTCATCTGATACCGAGCAAGTTGAATCTGAACAGCAACTTGAACAATTAAGATCGCTAATACTGGGTAAAAACAGTCATGTGGTAACCGACGCTATTCAAAAAGAAGCGCGTACTATTGTGGGTGAGGTATTTACTGAAGCATTACACGATAGACAAAAAAAAGATGGCTCGGTTAATAAAGTTTTATTGCCTATTGTAGAAGATGTGGTAGAAGATTCGGTCGCACATAATAGTGACAGGTTAGTAAACTCCCTTTATCCCTTAATGGGCAGTTTAGTAAGAAAGTCAGTGACGGCTTTTCTAACTGATTTTATGGAAAAAACAAACCAGTTAATTGATAGTAGCCTAACATTGAAAGGGTTAACTTGGCGCATTAAAGCCTGGCAAGCGGGTGTTAAATTCTCACAGTATGTTGCTTCACAAACATTTGTTTATCGAGTTGAACATGTTTTTTTAATCCATAGAGAAACAGGGTTATTACTAAACTCGGTGAATTTTAATAGCACAGCGAAAAGTGATGCCGATTTAATTTCTTCTATGTTAACGGCAATTAATGACTTTGTTGGTGATTCTTTTTTAGATAATGAAGATGGATTAAAAGAACAGCTAGAAACGGTGACAACCGATAATTTCACCTTATTAATAAAGCCAGGGCCTAATGCATTGGTAGTAGCTGCGGTAACAGGTAAACCACCGCAAAAAGTTAGTGATAAACTACAAATAATATTAGAAAGTATTCACAGTTTGTACGCCAATGATCTTATGCAGTTTAACGGCGATAATGAAGCCTTTGTTACGGCCGAAAATTTACTGAGAGATTGTTTATTAGCAGAGCAAAAAACACCAGAGCCTAAAAATAAAAAAACACCTTGGTTTGCTTGGTTGGCTGTTTTAGCCTTTATGATTTTAATTGGTTTTCAAGCGGTAAAGTGGTGGGAGAACCAAGCTTTAACCGATAAGCTGATGACGCTAGATCATGAATCAGGTGTTGTTATTAATCATATTGACGTACAAAGTAATAACAAGGTTAAACTTGATATTTTACGTGATCCTGACGCTATTTTGGTTTCTGAATGGTTAGAGGAAAACAGTCTTACTATTGAGCAACTATCATTAACTGAGCGACTGTATCATTCTTTAGATTCTGACATTCTAAATATCAGAGCACAACGGGTTTTACTTGAATATCCTGAACTTAACATGATGTGGAACAAAGAACGTTTATACTTATCGGGGACACTCGCTGTACTAAAATCTGAAAAACTGGTAACTGCATTGATGGCCGCTGGTTTTACGCTAGAAAGAAATTTAATAATAGAGGATGTTAAGCCTCCTTCTGCTAATGAAGCCATTTCAACTAAGGCGATTAAAGCGCAAATATTTAAAGATTTAGTTGGTAGGATAACAACTATTCAACTTGACTTTCCCGTTGCTAGTGCTGATGTAACACCAAATATGCACTCAACTCTGCAGCAACTTTATCAATATTTTCATCAACTAAACCAATTAGCGGATGAACTTGATTTAAACGTTGGTTTAGTCGTTATTGGCTGTAGTGATAATTCAGGTAGTATTGCTAAGAATACGTTATTAAGTAGGCAGCGCGGAGAAAATACGGGTAATGCTTTAAATCTTTTAGGGCTAAGTAAAGAGCAAATGTATGTTACAGGTTTAGGGCAAATAGATATTATGAACGTAAAAAATAATGCAAGAAAAGTTCTCTTTAACGTGCTATATGTAAGCAGTGGTGAAAAAACAAACAAGAAAATGTAATCAAATAAAAATGTAAATGTAGAATAAACGTTAAAGGGATATGCCTGATATCAACTGGCATTTTAACAGCACTATACAGAAATTGGAGACGGCTTTTGATTCAAAAGAAAATTTGTTTACTCGGTGCCTCTAGCGTAGGAAAAACAAGTTTAGTTAAGCAATTTGTGGAAGGTATTTTTAACGAAAAATACCTAACGACTATCGGTGTTAAAATTGATAAAAAAGTTGTTACGCTAGAAAATAATTCTCTGCAGTTTATGCTCTGGGATATTGAAGGCAATGATCGCTATAATGCTTTTCAAGAACGCTATTTACGTGGCGCATCAGCCTATATTATTGTCGCGGATCAAACACGCACTACCTCTTTAATCGAAGGTTTAGAAATTCATAGTCTCGCCCGAAAAGTTGCTAAATGTCCCGCTATTCTCGCTATCAATAAAAGTGATTTACAACCAAGTTGGCATTGGGAAGATAAAGGGCTAGAAGATTATAAAGATTTGTTTGATTTACATTTTTATACAAGTGCTAAAACCGGCGCAAATGTAGAAAACATGTTTATTGAGCTGGCTAAATTGCTGCAAGAGAATTCATAGCATGACTTCAATACTAAATAATGTACTAAATGCAATGCAACAAGTTATTATTGAACCTGTTGATGAAAAGCTAGCACTCTTTAAACTTATTGGTGGATCTGGCCTATGGGCTACTGAATTACTTCCTCTTTCTACTAGCCAACACATCTTTAGCATTGACGATAACTCACCTTTCTTGCAAGATTTTCTTATCGATGCGCAATTTATATGGAACGGCACTGAAAATAGCCGAGTCCGCTCTGGATTTTGGACAGAAGTTGTCGCAAATAAAAAAGAATTACACTTAGAAGCGATTGCGATTAAACAAGACGAACAGAATTTACTGATTATCAGTAATCAAACTGAAGAATTCACGCTTCGTCAAAGCACCATGCAGTCTGCTCGTGAACTCTCTTTATATAATGATCATTTAATAGAACAAAATGAGTATCTGCACACAAGAATTCTAGCTATTTTTAATAAGCCTTACGAGCAAGAAAATATTATTACTGCGCTAACTAAAGCGATTGAAAATGCAGGCTTTGCAGTACTTATTACCAAAAACAACTTTACTACTATTATTGCTAATACTGCGGCATTAAACCTGTTTAAAGAAGATGGCTCTACAATTGATAAGCCGTCGAGCCCCGTTGATATTATTGTTCAACTCTTAAAAAACCAATTACCAGAGTATGAACGCATCATCGCTACTAAATCTAGCTGGGATGGCGAGCTCTGCTGGATGTCTCCACCGTCGACATTAAAATGGTTGAAAATTGCTTTGTACCCTGTTTTAGATGACCTAAACGAAATAAAAAACTGGATTATATTTGCTAATGATATTAGTAATATCAAGTATTTAGTACAACGAAATGAAAAAAGTGATTTACAGGATATGTTAACCAAATTACCAAATAGAATTTCGTTTTGGCAAACATTGGAAAAACAAATAGTATCAAATGTTCCTTTTTATTTATTATATGTAGATATCAACGATTTTAGACGTCACAACGAATTTTATGGTCATGACGAAGGAGATAAATTACTTGTTGAGATGAGTGGTCGGATTAAAAGTAGCATCAAAACATCTGATTTTATCGCTAGGGTAGGAGGTGATGAGTTCGCTATAATTTTAACTGATATAGATAATCAGACTTGCTGTGAAGGTGTGGTTGAAAGAATCCTTGATTGTACCAGAGAGACATTTCAAACTAGTGAGTTAGAGAACTTTAATATTAACTTAAGTATAGGTGCAGCTAACTTTCCACATGATGCACACAGCGTTGAAGAGTTAATGAAGTTTGTTGATTTAAGTGCCTATAACGGTAAAAAATCAAAAGAAAATTCGTTACAATTTTATTCTCAATCTATGAAAGATGCATCACGCCTTATTATTGAAGTAGAACACGAGTTAAGAGAAGCGATTAAGAATAATGAGTTTGAATTATTCTTACAGCCGATTATAGATTTAGAGCTAAATAAAATTGTCAAAGCTGAAGCATTAATTCGTTGGAACCATCCTACTAAAGGAATGCTATTTCCTGATTCTTTTATTTCTATTGCTGAAAAAAGTGGATTGATTATAACTATTGGTAAGTGGGTGATTGATACAGCTTGCCAAATGGTTGATAAAATTAACAAAATGGGACACAAAGTTAAAATTTCACTGAACCTTTCACCAGCTCAAGTGTTTGATGAAAACCTTTTTCCTCATCTACATGCCTGTATTAAGAACAATAAAATAGACCCTGGTTTATTAGAGATAGAAATAACGGAAGGTGTGATGGTTGACGATTATGCCATTACTGAAAAGCTTCTTAATAAAGTAAGAGCGATTGGTGTTAGTGTTGCTATTGATGATTTTGGTACGGGTTATAGTTCGTTGTCGTATTTAAAAAAATTACCTTTAGACTTTTTAAAAATAGATCGATCGTTTGTTAGAGACATTGTTAGTGATGATAACGATAAAGCTATTGTTAGAGCTGTTATTGCCATGGCACACAATTTAAATTTAGGGGTTATTGCGGAAGGTGTTGAAACCCAAGAACAGTTAGACTTTCTTGCACAAAATTCATGTAATTCAGTACAAGGTTACTTCTTTAGTAAGCCAATTGAATTTAGCTCTTTTATTATGTTACTTCAAAATCAAAAAGAAAAAACCTAAAGAAGCACCGCTAAAGTGTAGGTTTAAAGCCGTACTATTTTTAAAGCTGATATTAGATTATTATTATTATCGACAACAATTTATTCTGTCCCAACATAGAAGGGGAGCTATGTTGGGACAAATTGACGATGTTTATGGTGAAGTGTGATTAATACAAATCTCACTAACTATGTGATCATTCCTACTTGCTAAAATCACCAACTACATCGTTATTTATTTAATAATTAGAATAACTAGTTATTGAAATAAAAGCCTTGTATTTGGCAATTCTTTCTACGTATAAAACTGCTCACTTAATTAATGAAACTGGCATAAGCCTAAGATAACTTCTTTTGCTGAAGTTATAAAATCGATTTCCCTTGGCTGATTAGTAATTCTTTAACTTTATTACTAAATTCATGTGCTCGTTTAATTACATTCTGTTCATTAGCGGTTAATACCTCACGATTTTTCATTAACAATTTACCATCAACAATACTATGCTTTACATCGGTCGCATAAGCCGAATAAACTAAAACTGAATATGGGTTATACATAGGGGTCATGTTGGCTGATTTTGTATCAAAAACAATAATATCAGCTAGTTTTCCTATTTCTAATGAGCCTACTTTATCTTCAAGGTTCAAAACTTTAGCACCACCCATAGTTGCCATTTTTATGATGTCTACGGCAGGCATAACACTTCGATCTTTATTCCATAGTTTGTGAATCTTTGCGACTTGGCTAAACTCGTCGATTAAGCTAATGGTATTACCAGACATAGGACCGTCAGTACCTAAACCAACATCAACCCCTTGTTTTAACATATCAAGTACAGGCGCAACGCCTTTCGCAGATTTAATATTAGCGCTGATATTATGTGCGACGCCAACGCGATTTTTTTTCAATAAAGTGATGTCATTATCATTAGCTAAAATCACATGGGCACCGACTAAATTTTTATTTAGAGCACCTATACTCTCTAAATATGCGATAGGAGATAACCCATCAGAGCGCTCTGCTATTGTGGTTTGTTCTTTCTGAGATTCTGCTAAATGAGTCAATACAGGAACATCATAAAGTAGCGATAATTCAGCTATTTTTTGTAAATCTTCAGTGCTGTTAGTATAAGGGCCATGAGGAGCAAAAGCAGGCGTTATTCGGGCATGACTCTTATATTTCTTAATGAATTTTTCTGCATAAGCAATGGCTTCTTTTGGTGTTTTAGCATCGGCTTGTGGATATTTAATAACCGTTTGGCCTAGTACCGCTCTAAGACCTATTTTATCAACAGCTTTAGCGACTTCATCTTCAAAATAATACATGTCAGCATAAGTCGTAACACCACCTTTTAACATTTCTAAGTTGCCTAATTCGGCACCTAAATAAACCATTTCACGAGAAACAAACTCTTTTTCAAGGGGAAAAATATAACCATGTAAACGATCACTAACATCATCCCCTAAAGAACGAAATAGTGACATAGATACATGGGTATGTGTGTTTATAAATCCAGGAAGCACTAAATCTCCATCGAGATCGAGCGTTTCAACAGCAGAAAACTGTTTTGCTTGTGTTTGTGGTCCTACTGCAACAATCTTGTTTCCCTTTATAGCAATAAAGCCTTGAGGGTATTGCGTTAGCTTTGCATCCATTGTTAAAACATGCCCATTGATTAGCATTATATCAACTAGTTCTTCGGAAAAAGATGCTGAAGAAAACAACAGTGCAATAATAGGGAAATATAGTGATAGGCATTTAAATGGCACTCGGGTAGACCTTAATATGTTGGTTGAATAATTCAGGATACATAACATGATGTTAAGTATCCTGTACAATTAACAGGAGTAAAATAGCTAAGGTTTAAAAGCTAATTTTAAACTCTGCTCCCCAAAAACGCCCATCGTTAACAATACCTGATAGATTGTTAAGAGTGAGTCCGCCGATGAGTGATGTTTCGTCAGTAATATTTCGACCAAAAGCCGCTACTTCAAGGTCATATTCATTTACTGGCCAGTTATAACCAGCACGAATACCACCTTCTAAGTATGGGTCTTGATGCATCTCTACTGCGTCAATTAAAGAGAATTGTACTGAACTTGCGTATGACCAATCGGTATAAACATAAAATTCACCATCACCCAATGTTTTACTATAACGTAATGTGAAATTACCGATCCATTCAGGAGCACGGGGTAGTGACAGTCCATCAACACCGATTAAACCATCTTCATTAACTGAATTTCTAACAGTACAGAAACTACAGGTAGAAATAGCAACGTCGGTATCTTTAATTTCAGTTTTATTATAACTAACACCTAAGGTCATTAATAAATCAGCAGTAATTGCGTACTCTGTATCCACTTCAAAGCCATATCCTACCGTTTTATCTAAATTTAACAATTCTTTAGCGGCACCTTCATCAAATGAAGATTGGGCTGTCATTTGTTGATCATTCATTTGAAAGTAGAAAATATCAAAATTAACACGAGCTGCGCCATCTAATAAATCGGATTTAGTACCGAATTCAATAGAGTGTATCGTTTCAGAATCAGCAACGCTTAACTTAGGGTCACTGCCACTAACAATACGGCCTTGAATACTTGGTGCTCTGAAGCCTTTAGCAATACGACTATATAAGTTAATATCATCAGAATATTTATAACTAGCACTTAAGTCCCAGCTGATTGCTGAATCTTCAGGGTTAGCATAAAAAGGGTTAAAAAATTCTCCATCACTGGCAGTTGATATAATGCGTTGCGCGACATAATCTTTTTTATCTTTTGAATAACGAATACCTGCTGTTATCTTCAATTCATTCGTTAGATCATAGTCTCCTGAAGCAAATAATGCCCATGCATCAGTTTTTTGTGTTTGTGTTAGGTAACGTTTAACACTGCCATCTTCATTGTAGTGATAAGTGTCTATATCAAGATCTTCTGAAAAAATGAAAAAACCAGCTTGATAATCAAATCTTCCTAATTCGTTTGAAGCAATACGAAATTCTTGAGAAAATTGACTGTGATCCGGTATACCATCGGCACTTTCTACTGAGAATGAAGGAACGGTACCTAGCTCACCGGTATAGCCTGAAGGGTCTGAAAAACTACTGACACGGTAACCGGCATCGACATCCGCACGTGAAAACATTTCAACAGATTCATAACCTGTAACAGAGGTATAGGTATGATTATTAACAACATATTCTAATTTAACACTGCCGCCATTGACTTCAACATCTTGAGTCGCTCTTTGTGCGGCATCATGATAAATGACATCTCGATCAAAGCCATCTTCAAAGTCATTTGTTCCCGGTTTTATTGCACTGGCACGAAAAACTGTTGGCGTACCTTCTAAATCACGCATGTGATAATTGAATAGTGCTGAAAAATCTTGATTCGGTTCGTACAAAACTTGTAATCTTGCCGCTTTATCATCGTATCCACCTAAAACATCTTTTTCTTCAAATCCAGGGGCTTTCGTTGAAATCCAATCATCACGTGTTTGATTTAATACAGATAAGCGTACTGATACAGTATCGGTTAAACCACCGCTTAATGCTGCTTGCGTTGAAATAGTATTTAATGAACCAATTGATGTGGTTAAGTATCCTTCAAAGTCTTGTGTTGGTCTTTTAGACGTAAACTTAATTAAACCAGCAGGGGTGTTACGGCCAAATAAAGTACCTTGTGGACCTCGTAGTACTTCAATACTCTCAACATCAAAAACAGGAAAGCCTTTTAATATAGGACTTTCTTGAACAATATCATCATAAATTACGGATACTGGCTGAGAAGCATTTAAATCATAATCTTGATTACCTAAACCGCGCATGTAAAAACGTGGAAATGAGCGGCCAAATGAAGATTCAATTTTTAAGCTTGGAATTCGTGCCGACATAAAACGTATATCCGCACCACTTGCGCTTGCGCTGTCTAACAAGTCACCTTTCATTACAGATACTGAAATAGGTACTTCTTGTAAGTTTTGCGATCGACGTTGTGCTGTAACGATAATTTTTTCTATAACTCTTTTATCTTTTTTAACATTAGCTGTATCAGCTTCCGTTAAATTATCAGTACTTTCTGTTGTTGTTTTAGGTTGTTTACTACTTGAATTTTGTGGTGACAGTGGAAGCTTTTTTCCTGGTTGAGCTTCTTCAATCGCGATAGTTTTTTTATTAATATAACGAAATTGAAGTTCTGTATTTTGCAGAAGCTTATTTAATGCTGCTTGCTCACTATATAAACCTGAAAATGGTTGAACTTTTAATCCTTCGGCTACGTTAGAAAAAAATACGATTTGCTTGCCAAACTGCTGAGCAACACTTTGTAAAGCATCGTCAAGGGGGAGCGCTTCAATTTTTATCGTAACTTGCTTTTCTGCTGCAGCTTCTTGAGCACTTGCCTCCATTGCAACAGTGAAGTTTCCAGCCAAAGATAACAAAATAGATAGTAATATTGGTTTCTTTTTCCACACGGGTGTTTTTATTTTCATGTTTAGGTTCCTATAACCATATAATTTTTGTTTTTTATATACAATAAAGCTTGTGATATTTTTCTCGCCTATTAATGAAGAGTTACGACAGATCATTTTTAGGTACTAATTAATTTATATTTTTTAATTTTATTTTTTTGTACCCAATCTTTGATCTACAACACTCTTATTAAATGGGGATATTTAAATGTTATTTTTATTAACTAAACATCCAGTTAAAAATATTAATAATGAATTTTTCATAACTATTTTATGATGATATAAGAATCTATGAGCAAAAGTACCGTAAATAAAAAAAGTCGTTTTATTAAAGGATTATATGAAAGTTCATATAAAGAATTATTTTCTTTTTTACTTCGACGCTCTACTAATAAACAACAGGCACAAGACTTATCACAAGAAACTTATCTCAGACTTATTCGGGTAGAGCGAACAGATCTGATTGAACAGCCAAGAGCTTACCTTTTTCGTATTGCAGCTAATTTAGTCTATGAAATGCGAATTAAAAGTGAACGACATTGTGAGAACGTGACTTATCCCTTAGAGGAAGTAGAAGATATTCCTTCGGCTGATGACCCTCAACTTAATTACGAAACTTCAAAGGCTATTAAGGATCTTGAAAAAATCATTGAAGATCTTCCGCTTATTTATCAAACTGTATTACTGATGAGAAAAAGAGATGGTTTAAGCCATAGCGATATCGCTAATAAGCTTGGAATTTCTATTCACACAGTGAGAAAGTATTTAACAAGAGCAGTTGCTGAATGTCGAAAAGCACACAGTATGGGTGATCCATCATGAATAATCATAATATTATTGAGCAAGCAAGCCATTGGGCAATGTTATATGATGAAGGCGAGCTTGATAGCAAACAAAAAGTTGACCTATCTAATTGGTTATTGAAAAGTCCTGCGCATATTGAAGAGTTTTTACATGCAGGCGCTATTTTTAACTTATTAGAAGGTATTGATGCCAACAAAAAAATATCTGTAGATGCCTTAATTGAAAAAATTAATCAGCCCACATCTGCGGTTATTGCTTTTGATTCTATGCAAAATAAAGCACCGTTAGGAGAAAATAGCACAAAGAAAAAAAGTTTTAGTAACATATTATTAGCCTTAGCTGCGAGCGTTATAATAAGTGTCTGTAGCTTATATGGTCTGCACTATTTTTCTTTAACTAACGATACCTTTGCTAATTTAAAAGTACCTAATCAAGATCGTAATCAGTACACCACAGTATTAGGCGAGCAAAGAAGTATTACGTTAAGTGATGGCACAATTGTTTATTTGAACACCTTAACTAATATAAAAATCGACTACAATGAACAGTATAGAAATATCCACCTTAATCGGGGGGAAGCGATATTTAAAGTCGCACATAATCCTGATAAACCCTTTAGAGTCTGGGTTGATGGTGTTATGTTTCAAGCGGTAGGTACTGAATTTAATGTTAGGGATAAGCAGGGGAAAGTGGAACTTACCGTTATTACTGGTGAAGTGGCCTTAACTAACCAGATAGTTAATAATGAAAAACTCGATGTTGAAGAAAATACTATCAGATTATCAGAGAATACAGATTTAGATTTGAAATCATCTAAAACACTTATTGTCACTATTGGTCAAGAAGCATCTGTTCAGGCTAATGGGAAGATCACTACCGATGTTAATGCTGATTTAAATAAAAAGACGTCATGGAAATTACGCCAGTTAATTTTTAAAAATGATACATTGGAAGACGTAATTCATGAGTTCAATCGCTATAATCAACTGCAAATAGTGATTGAATCAGATTTATTATCTCGCTTGCCTATTACCGGAATTTTCGAAAGTAACGATCCAAGCTCTTTAATTGAATTTTTGAGAAGCTCAGGCAAAGTTAGTATTAAAAAAGATAATACTAATAAGGTTAATCTTTTTTTATCGCAGAGTAATAATATTTAATTAGGGATTTGTAGTCTATAGGTTGAGTTTCAATCAATAAACTATAAATATTTGAAGACGAATTGCCTTAAAAGCAATTCGTCTTTAATATCGATAATATAAGTACTTCTCTGTACCTTAAAGACTAAAGGCCGTTATGGTATTGAACACTCGTTGACTGTGGTACTAGTGCATTAATATTGTGCGCAACTTCTTTTTCATCTGCTGCTTTAGCTAGTAGCTGTTCAAACTGTTTGATCAGTACAGCTTTGTCTGGTGATTCTTTATCGCCAGCGCCAATGTTGGTTAGATCAATCATAAAGCCGTCATATAAATCAGAAAGATCGTTAATGATCTCCATGTTTAAAAACTGATCCTGATTATAAATACTTGGGTAACCTGCTTTTTGTTTATCAATAGCAAAGTTATCGCCTTTCAAGTTGGTTATGCTCGTTGATTTATCACACGAGAGCATGCAACCGTTATCTATTCTTGGTTTGTCACAACCGACACTTTGTTGGAAGAAGCATTGTCGGCTAGTCATTAATAAAATAGGGTGATAAATACTGTAGAACAATTCAAAGTTTTCAGGGCGGGCAATACTTCTCATTTGTTGCTTGTTAATTTCGTTTGAGATAAACGCGCCGCTACAGTCAAACGTCTCTTTCATCGCTAATAAAGCATAAGAGTTAGTTGTATTTAAGAATGGACCTGCAATCCATTTAATGCCTAACCGGTATGCTTCATAAGCGATACCTGTGTTATTTGTTACGATCAGTTCAGGTTTTACTTGCTGTAAAATATTTAAAGCAACGTCGTAATCTTTACCTATTAATACCGATGGAAACCATGGGATTAATTTTGGATTTTGTTTGAAAAAATCAACGTATTTAGTGCAACCACGCTTGTAAGCATCAGGTAATTTAAAGTAAACGTTAGCATTTGTTACATTAGTTAAATTAATATCTTCTTCATCACAAATCAGTAAAGATAACTTAGGCTTAACGTATTCTGCTTGAGCGTTTGTTGGCTTAGGATAATTTTTAAGTGGTGGCAGTGTCACTTCTGGTAATACTGCTTTGTTGTTATTTAAGGTTAACGCGAGTTGCTTTTTCAATTCGGTTAATTCTTTAAACGGAATACTTAACCCTTGTGCTAAATTATCAATATTAATTGCTGTTAAATTATAGCTGTTGTTGTTAAAGCTTTTAAAACGCTTATCGATAACGCTTGAATCAATACTCGCTTTATCACTTTGTGTAAGTAAGCTGGTTGATTGCACTTTAAATTCAATATTATCGTCTTTTTCAATCACATTTGCGGTGATCGTTAAAGGCTGATCAAGTGCACCTGAAAAGGTTAATGTCAGTGGCAGTTTTTCAATGGTTAAATGTTTTATTTTATCAAAAACAGTGGCTTTAATTTCTTTGTTTTGTTGATGAAGCTCTTGTTCAACTTCATGTATTTGTACCACAGAAATTGCTTTGCTTTTATCAACGGCATGCTTAGTTGAATTATCGCGTGGGTTATCAATAAACATTGACTGATTCAAGTCACCACGTAAGAAAGCATTAGAAAAGTCACGGTTAAATACTTGGTAAAGACGTTCGCCATCTTCTGTTAGCTCGCCAGTATTTACGAAGCCATCAATTTGTTTTCTAAAACTATCTACTATGGTATGTACATAGTTAGCGCCTTTGATACGACCTTCAATTTTAAATGAATGAACACCTGCTTCAATAAGTGCAGGTAAGTCGAAGAAGGCGGAATTATCTTTAATATTTAATGGAAAATTATTGCCTGATTCTGTTGTTTCATATTCTTCACGGCAAGCTTGGCTACAACGGCCTCTATTACCTGAATTACCAACACTGGCTGAGGTTGAATAACATAAACCTGAAAAAGCAACACACAGTGAACCATGAACAAACACTTCAACTAAGGTTTCATATTCTTCTGCTACTTCAGTGATTACGGCTATTTCTTTTAGGTTTAGCTCTCTTGATAAATTAACGCGAGAAGCACCCAATTTTTTCAAGAAAGGTATTTGCCCAACATTATGCGTAGTAAGCTGTGTTGACGCGTGAATATCTAATGTCGGAAAGTGCTTGGTGATTAAATTGAACATGCCAATATCTTGCACTATTACGCCATCAAGCGTGGTATTTGCTAATTTACTTAGCAATTTTGCTAATGATTTAAACTCACGTTCTAAAATAACGATATTTAACGTTAGGAAGATTTTACATTGATACTGATGTGCTAATCGAATAACACCCACTAATTCATCAAAGGATAGGTTAGACGCTCGATTTCGGGCATTGAATGTATCTAGACCACAGTAAACCGCATCGGCACCAGCAATAATTGCCGCTTTAATCGCATCAACATCGCCACCGGGTGCTAATAATTCAATTTCAGAACTCATTTTATAACCTACTCTACAACTTTGATTGGTATAATTTTAAAGGAGGGATTTTACCCGTATACTTACCGAAAGAATAGCGTTAAATAAGTTGAGTCGCCTTTGCTTTCGGGCTTACTCGTTAAATAGAGCGTTTTTATCGACTAGTCCCTAAATTAGTATTAATACTTGATACCGAAGCAGAGGTTATACAAGCGTGGTTCTGGATAAAGTGAGAGATTCTGAATCAAGTTCAGAATGACGGAGAATCTTCACAATGACAGAGGATATTCAGAATGACGACAAAGCGTCAGCATAATGTAGAGAGCGCCGTCATTCCGTAGTTCACTTAATACGGAATCCCATATGAGTGGTTGAATCAAAAAGAAATTCTGAGTCACCTGAACTACACAGCATAACGATTTGTAAAACTATGCATGCTTAGGCTTAACGACTATTTTTCTAATCATAACTTCAATAAAAACCAACAAAGCGCCTAAACAAAAACCAACAATTAAATCGATGGTCAATGGTGTAATACTTGAAAGTATATTTCCGATAAATGGAGCTGTTGCCATAAAATCAGCGACGGCTGTTATGTAAGCTTGCGTGGCATGTATACCGTGTGTGATAAGTGAACCACCAACAAGCCACATGGCTGCCGTGCCTGCAACGGCTAAAAATTTCATTAATTTCGGAGCAAAGCCAATCATCAGTCGCCCTAAAGCACGTTTGAACTTTCCCCATATCGATGCCGACTTATCTTGTATTAGTGCTAAACCCCCATCATCAATTTTAACAATACATGCAACTAATCCATATACGCCAACAGTCATTAAAATAGCGACAAAAACCAATACTGATATTTGTGTTGAAATGTCTTTATCAGCAATAGTACCTAAGGCAATAATTATAATTTCAGCGGATAATATGAAGTCTGTTCTAATAGCGCCTTTTATTTTATCTTTTTCAAAACTTTTTAAATCTATGTTTGGATCTTGTAATGCGGATTTCAACTTTGCTTTATGCGCTTCAACCGCAGCTTTATCTGTAAAGTTATGCCAAACTTTTTCGAAACCCTCATAGCATAAATAGGCTCCACCTAGCATAAGTAGCGGCATAATGAGCATGGGTAAGAAATAGCTAAGTAATAGGGCTATAGGAACTAACATGGCCTTGTTGAGCATTGAACCTTTAAATACCGCCCAAACTACAGGTAGCTCTCGATCAGCACGTATACCACCAGAAAGTTGTTCTGCATTGACGGCAAGGTCATCACCAAGAACACCTGCTGTTTTCTTCGCAGCTACTTTCGATAATACAGCAATGTCATCGAGCAACATGGCAATATCATCAAGTAAAGTAAGTAAACTAGCGCCAGCCATAAAGAATTCCATCAAAATAATTAAGAGTAACTATCATGGTGTTTTTCTTTTTACTAATCAACCTGAACTCAACTTAATAACCTTTTATTTAATTGTATAAGCGGGCTTAATGTTATTTTTTGATAAAGCTAATTTTAGTTAAGCATATTAAGAAATAGCCTCATACTTTGCGCGGCAAGGCTATTTATTTTGCTGCTAACGATTTAATAACTTAACTCTTTAATTTTTCTTTTTGAAAACCAAGGATATAACACGGGTAATACAAAGAGGGTTAATAACGTTGCAGTGATTAAGCCACCGACAATAACGCTGGCTAAAGGTCTTTGAATTTCTGCGCCAACACCATTAGATATTAACATAGGAATTAAGCCTAACGCAGAGGTAATTGCTGTCATCAGAACTGGTCTCAACCTTGATGTAGCACCGTCAAATATCGCTTTATTGCTTGCTAAGCCATCTTTTATACGCTGATTAATACTCTCAACCATCACTACGCCATTTAACACTGCTACGCCAAAGAGTGTGATAAAGCCAACCGAACTTGGCACTGACAAATATTGTCCCGATATGTAAAGTGAGAAAACTCCGCCAATTACAGCTAACGGTACATTAACGAGTATCAACATTGCTTGTCCAACTGAACCAAAAGCAAAATAAAGCAGTAAGGCAATTAAGGCTAAAGAAATAGGGACGACAATAGCCAACCTTTTTTGGGCACGTTGCTGGTTTTCAAACTGTCCCCCGATAACAATTGAATATCCGGCGGGTAATGTAACGTTTTCTGCAATTGCAGCTCTAATATCAGCGACCACGCTTCCCATATCACGACCTTGCACATTTGCCTGAATAACCACTCGGCGCTGTACATCATCGCGTCTAATTTGAGGAGGGCCAGACTGATAAGTGACTGTGGCTACATCTCCTAAACGTACCCAAGCACCCGTGGGTGATTGAAGTCTAATATCAGCAATAGTGTCTATAT
The DNA here is from genome assembly GCF_009832865.1 of Colwellia sp. 20A7. Taxonomy (NCBI): domain Bacteria; kingdom Pseudomonadati; phylum Pseudomonadota; class Gammaproteobacteria; order Alteromonadales; family Colwelliaceae; genus Colwellia; species Colwellia sp. 20A7. The sequence goes on from NZ_CP047130.1 coordinate 1,416,026, forward strand.
TTTTGCGGTATTGTTCTTCAATGCGCACATAAATATCATACCGTTCATTGCCGTTGATTATTTGTCCAGCCTCAACTCCGCCAATACCATCTTGAACTACATCCATAATGTCTCCTACTGACAGGCCAAAACGTGATAGCTCTAGCCTGTTAGGATCAATAACTAACTGTGCTTCACCTTCAATTTGCTCTAGTGCCACATCGCGTGCACCATTAATTGTTTTGATTACCGCTTCAAGCTCTTGGCCTTTACTGGCCAAAACATCTAGCTCAGGTCCAAACAGTTTGATTGCTAACTGTGCTTTTACACCCGATAAAAGCTCATCAACACGTGTTGCTATAGGTTGAGAAAAATTTAATAAAAGTCCAGGATGAACAGCTAAAGACTCTTCCATTAGCCGTTGTAATTCAAATCTATTAGAGGCACTTCTCCATTGTGATACTGGTTTTAAGCCGATATAAATTTCAATGTTATTTACTGGCTCAGGATCGCCGCCGATCTCTGCGCGACCAATGCGGCTTAATGCATAAGTTACTTCAGGAAATTCCATAAGCTTTTGTTCAAGTATCGGTGCTACCGCTAAGACTGTTTCCAAACTCGATGATGGCGCTAAGGTAGCCCTTAAATTAATGGTGCCTTCTTCTAGCTCGGGTACAAATTCAGTTCCTATTTGAGGGATAAGAGCAAAGGCCGAGATAACAAATATAAGAGAAGTAACAATCACTAATTTAGTACTGTTCAGTGCGATTTTCAGCCCTTTTTTATACCATTTATCTAGCGGTTTCAGTACAAAGCTTTCTCGTTTTTTTAGGCCTTTTTTAAACATGAAAGTGGCTAAAGCAGGTACAACTAATAAGGCCACCATAATTGCCGATATTACCGCTAAAATTATACTAATCGCCATCGGTTGAAATAACTTTGCCTCAACGCCTTCAAAGCTAAATAAAGGCATGAAAACAACAATAATAATAGACGCTGCAAAAAATATGGGTCGAGCAACTTCTTTACCTGCCTGTTTCAATCGTCGATCTATGCTGTGATTATTGCTTTTAGCAGGGTAGGGGCTTTCATCTAAATCAGGAACCCGTGATGCTGTTTTTTGTGCATAAGTTGAGGTATTTGTATGTATTGATTTACTTTCATTAATTATTTCTGTCTTGTTAAGGTGATTAAACATGTTTTCAACCATGACCACAGAGCCATCAACCAACATACCAATGGCGACAGCAATGCCACCTAAAGACATTAAATTTGCAGAAACTTCCCACCAAGCCATCACCATTAAAGCAATACAAATTGAAATAGGGATAGAAATAAGTACCAGGAATGTTGCTCTGAAATTCATTAAAAACAAAAAAATTACAATAGCAATGAAGATAAATGCCAGTGATAAAGCTTCAACAACCGTGTTAATGGCTTTTTCTATTAAGTCGGCTTGATCATAAAATGCTTCAAACCTTACCCCTTTTGGCAATGCTTGATTAATAAGATCAATGCGAGCGTTGATGCCATCAATTGTTGCCTTTGTATTCGCGCCCATTCGCTTTAATACAATACCTGAGACTACTTCACCTAATGGTTCAATATTCCCATTTTCATCCCGTTGAGTCATCGTTGCAGCACCTTGGCGAATCTCACTGCCTAACTCAACTTTTGCAACGTCAGCTACCGTAATAACAGTACCTTCAACACTTTTCACTGGGACTTGTTTAATACTTTCTATGCCGGCTTTACCACTTTTAAACCAACCTGTGCCTCTAACGACTAATTGCTCTTGACCTCTATTCATATACCAACCGCCAACGTTGGCATTATTGCGCTCTAAAGCCTCAACAACATCGTCTTGAGATATTTGATAAGAAAGCAGTTTTGAGGGATCTACATTAACCTGATATTGTTTTACCTTCCCACCAAATGACAGCACATCCGTTACGCCATCTACCGGCATAATGAGTAGCTTCACTATCCAATCGTTTAAGCTTCTCAACGACATTGAATCATAGTCAGAATCTTTGTCGGCAATAAGTAAGTATTGATAAACTTGCCCTAAACCCGAGGTGTTAGGTCCCATATCAGGTGTACCAACGCCATTAGGTATTAGTTCTTTGGCTGCTTGCAGTCGTTCAAAAACGAGCTGCCTAGCAAAATAAATATCGGTACCTTCTTTAAAAACAACAGTTACACCAGATAATCCCGTTTTAGATATTGAACGTACTTGCTCAACATCAGGTAAAGCATACATAACTGCTTCAATAGGGTAGGTAATTAACTGTTCAACTTCTTCTGCAGCCAAACCTGGTGCTTCAGTATTTACGGCTACTTGTACATTAGTAACATCAGGAAAGGCATCTAAATTAAGGTTAGGAATAACCATCACAGCACTAATTAACGTGACAATTAAAGCGATTAATACGAGTAGTCTGTTATTGATAGACCAATCAATCATTTTATTAAACATATTGATTACTACTCCTAATGGTTATGCGGATCAAATCCGCCTTTCGCTATTTCCGAAGCAACAAAAAATGCACCTTTGGTGACGACTTTACTACCACTGGCTAAACCAATAATTTCTCGAAAATCTCCAAATGATTGTCCTAATTCAATTTCTATTGCGTTGAATTCACCGGGGTGATCTTCAACAAAAACAATCCAGTCGCCATCAGCTCCGCGAATTAACGCATTTTCAGGTACCGCCATCACTTGGTTATCGCTTTCAAACTGAAAATTGACCTTAACAAACATGCCTGAATGTAAATTGTCATCAATATTAGCCACTGATAACCTGACGATCCGTGTTCTGGTGATTGGATCAATAGTGTGTGCTTCTTGGATCACCTTCGCTTTATAATTCTGTCCATCTAAGGTGACAATAGCAGGTGAATTTATTGATAAGTTTAACTTTTTACTTGGCGCCATTTTGGCCTCAACCCATAAGTCGTTTTCATCTGCTAACAGCATAATTTCATCACCAGCAGCAACCCGTTGTCCTTGCGCGAAATCATCGCTTAATACAATACCAGCGCGTTGGGCGGTTAGTGTATATTGCCCAAAGGAAGTGCTATTACCTTTTAAAATGCTTTGAGAAATATTTTTAATGGCTTCGTCGGTTAAACCAAACGCGAAAAGTCGACCATAAGCGGCACTAAATGTTGTTTCTGCACTGAGTAAGCGACTTTCACTAACCGTTTGTTTTCCTAATTTTTTAACGCGTTGCCATTCTGTTGAAGCAATAAGATAGTCAGCTTGCGCTTGAGCCATCGCCTCACTAAAAAGCGTCACCAAACTTTGACCTTTATTAACATGTTCACCTAAAATTGCATGTCTTTTAATGATAACTGACTCAGTTCTAGGTGATACCACATAGCTTTGATAACCATTTACTTTTATTTCACCAGGTGCATAAACAGTATTGAAATGTACTTTTGGCAATATTGGCTCAACAATAATATTAGCTATCAACATTTTCTCTGGTGATAGTGTGATACCTGTTTCATGTTCTGAATTGCTTTCTGCGTCGTTTATTGCATGGTTTTCTGAGGAGTAAGCCGTGTTCGTTAATCCCACAGAAAAGAGGGCAAGCGAAAAAACCGCTATTTTTGTTCTATTAAATTTGTTCATTATCTTCATCCACAGCACTATTTAAACAAATATCATCGTTGGCCTTTTCAACCAATTGAAATGATAGAGCAGCAAAACTCACACACAGAAAAAAGCCTGCATGCATGTTAAATATGCGCATATAATATTTATTACTTTACATTAAAAATTTAGCCGAGGGCGGCCCTAAAAATTAAGTCAAATAAGTAATGGGGGGACGAATAGTTGTTTCTATAAATGTAGAAAGGGATTTAACAAGAAAAGATGATATTTCAATAGCGTTGTTCGTAACAATTTTAACTGAGTTCTTAACCGTCATCCATACTGAATGTGAGGCGCTACAATGGCCGCAGTGATGACAGTCTTTAATATCGTGTCCTGCATCGTCTGTTTCTTCAGAGGCATTATCGTTAGTGTGAACATGAACAGATTGAAGGTGCTCAATGTCTACTTGATGATTTTCAATAGACGCAGCACTAGAAGCGAAGGATTGCAGAACAATCGACACTAATAATAAAATGCTTAATAACAACCTATTGTTCAAAACGTATCTCAATGAAATATTATTTTCAACTGCAGTCTGTCAAGCTATTAACGCAAAGTCAAAAGTTAATTTACTTTCATATTGCGTATAAATTCAATGATTTTCAATGGCGATATTGTTAATGGCGCAATGTTGTATAGGAGCTTGTGATGACATATCAATCACTAAACAACTATCGGGTCGTGCATTACTGAATTTTTCGTAAATGACAAAAGCACGTGCTAAAGCATCTGTAACTTGGCAAAGATTGTTTAAGGTTGAGTTTGCTAGGTCTTTTGATCTACAAGAATTATTTCTTTTAAGCAAAGTACCCATTGTTGTATATATTTGCTGAGTTTCTTCTGAAATGTCGGCAAAGGCTAGAGAGCCGGCATTACGCACTAAATAAAAGTCTGAAATAAAATCTAATACCGTTGCCTTTTTTAACTCATGTATTTGTTTGCTACATAGTTGTTTTGTCATTAGTTTTTTTATGAGAGTTAGACTTGATAAGCAGGGGGGACTTTCTGCTATAAAATGATCAACGTGATTAGTTAACATTAAGGTATCAAATAATGATCGGTTAAGTACGTCATCACGAAAGCTTTTTGGCCATTCACGGGGGATAAATCGCCATTTTGCCAATGCTTGTAAGTGCATTTTTGTGTAATTTTGGTAATTATTAGCGCTTAACATATTTTTATTCCAAGCATTTTCAGGATCATGTTTTAACAGGTATGCATGTTCTTTTTGATAGGCGCTAAATAGCGTATTAAAGTGCTTAACATTATCAATAGTCACCGTGCTTACGGTTGCTAAGTTGTTTTCTATGTTCACTAATTTGTATGCTGGTCTATATGCTGCAATTGACGGCGCTTGAATATTAAAGAGTGTGTTGTTTTTACTTTTTATTATAGACGTGTCATTCATGTGCATATGCCCGCCAATATGTAGCCTTAAGCCTGTTTCTGCGAGTAATTTTCGGGTGTCATTTGTAGGCTCACGTTTTAGTTGAAAAGCGGTGTTACCAAACAATGCTTGTATTGACGCTGTTTGACCATCATAAAACTCACCCATTGGGAAATGACTAAAGGCGATTAATGTCTTACCCTGTGTTTTTGCACGTTGTACTACGTCTGTTATCCAAGCAAGAAGAAAAGGTTTTTCGGTGAGTACTTTGTTATAGCCGGCATTACCAGAGCCTTGAAAAGCTAATGCGCCATTTTTTACTTGAGGAATATAGACGTTTGCATCAATAGCTAATAACCAAAGGCCTGCAATGGGTTCAATTAAGTAGCTGGTATCAGGTACTTTTATGCAGTTGCTTTTATCGTTTTCAGCGCATTGCACGTAACTACGTTCAGCTAATGAGGCGCCTGTTGAGAAAGGTGTTTCCCATAATATTTCATTACCGCTAGGCATCAATCCAAAAGAAGCCATAATCTCAACTACTTCTTTGTAGCCTGCATGCGCAATTTTGTCACTGCATATTATTTTTTTATTGTCGGGAGTTATCTGTCTATTATGAGGACTTTTTTTGGTGCAATGAGGGTGATCTGTTGAGTAAATAGCTAATTCTTGACCTTGTTCATTTAAAAAGTCAGGTTTACCTCCCGCAGTTTTAAAAGGTTTTACCGGGTCATGATTGCCCGGAATGGCAAAAAAACGCATCCCATAGATTTTTGTATATTTATCAAGAATTTTTTTTAAACCCTGCAGGTGCACAGGTTGACCGTCATCGGTAAAATCACCTGGCAGTGCAACTAACTTTACCCCTTTATCTGCAATATCATTAAGTGTGGTGATTAAAGCAAAATAATTCTCGTTAAATAAACGGGTAGAATGAATTTGCGACCTCATGCTGCGAATACTAACGGGGGGCATATCTTTCGTTATTTGAATTCCGCTAAACCCTTGTTGAGAAAAGTCGCCGTAAATATCATGGAAATGAATGTCTGGTACAAACGCAATTTGGGTTTTACTGCTAGGATGCGCATGTATTGTTAGGCTTGTTAAGCAAATGATGAACAGTAATACTTTCATATTTATTTCCTATTAAGGGGAGCGAAACCTATTAATAAGTTAACTTTATTATTTCGAATCATTAAAGAAAAAGGGGATCTAAATGATCCCCTTTTTTAGGTTATTTAAAAAATTGCACGTAAACCTAATGATATTCGTCTACCCGAAAACTCATACATTGTCGGGAAGGCAGGAGCAATAGTGTAGCCTTGCGTAGCTTCGTCTGTAATATTAATTCCTTCTAATGTTACTTTAACGGTGTCGTTAATATTATAGCCAAGCGAAATATCGGTTTGGCCATAAGCATCCCGATAAACTGGGTATATATCACGTTCTATATATTCAACATATTTATCTTTGTAGTTGTAAGAAATTCTAGCGTCGAAATTATAATTTTCATAATAGAAAGTTACATTGTAAGTTTCATCGGCTAGACCTTCTGCAGGGGTAGAAATACCTAAGTCTGATGATCCTGTTAATGAATTATCTAAAGAAGTGTAGTTAGCATTAACACCAAACCCTTCTAATGCACTATGAAAACGTCCAAATGGAATTTGCGCGACTAATTCAATACCACTGACATCGTAGGAGCCTTCGGCATTAACCTTTTGATAAACATCAAAATCATATACGCCATCAATAGTACCGTTATCATTGTATTTAGTAACACCTGTGACAACGCCGGTTAATGATTCACGCACTACGCCTTGTATCTCTTTTTCAAAGTAAGATATGGCTAATAAACCGCCTTCTTCTAAATACCATTCTAGGCCCATTTCCCATTGGTCGGCATAGGTTGGTTGTAGATCTGGGTTACCGTCGCGATACTTGAATTCACTCAAACTTACGGTACGTTTGTAGGCAATGTCTGTTAAGGCGGGGCGAATAAGGGTTTCCGATGCCGCAGCACGTAAAACTAAGTTATCACTAAGATCAAGCGAGAAGTTTATGCTTGGTAGTATGTCCGTGTAGTTACCGTTTTTTGATACCGGGGCAGATGTGTAACTCGTCGAGCCATCACTACCTTGTACTTGATGGTAACCAGACGAAGTCACATCAGTATCAATATAACGAACACCGGCGTTTAAGGTTGCCGGCATTTCGCCAATATGAAAAGAAAAATCAGCCATTGCATAGATAGCGGCGGTTTTTTCTTGTACTTGATAAAATTGATCCGGTTCAAAGTCAACGGTAAAGCCTTCATATCTTAATTCATTGCGGGCGTAGCTATTTGACACTTGGCTCCAATCTACTTTTGATGCAACTTCTGGTAAGTATTCACCACCGGATACTAGATCTGAAATACTTGTTAGTTCACTGTCAGCTAATGTTCGTGTCCCTACCCATGAAGAATCACCTTCGGTTGGACCTGTTACACGGTTAGTGCCGTAGTTACGCTCTTTTGATTTGTCGGTATAGCGAGCACCAAATTGAATACTTGATAGTGCCGGTAAATAGGTTAAGTTTAATTGACGTGAAAAATCTAGTTGAGCAGCATATTTGTCATCTGAAATATCTTCGATATTTACTTCATTATAATCAAATAAATAAGCTTCAGGGGTATTATACATATCAAAACTTTCGGCATTATCACTAGAAATAGTCTCAGCACCTGTACTTGTATAACGAGAGCGTGTCGCACGATAGGCTGTGTGTTTCAAATTGGTTTTTTCTGATGACTTTTGAGCGCCGCTATAACCAATTAAACCATAAATATCCCACTGCCCAACTAACGAATCCATTGTCAGACTATATTGTTGGTAGTCAGTATCGTTGCTATTTTCTTTACTTAAAAGCTCATGTTGCGTTGCCGCGTAATCAGCATCGGTTATAACTGTAATCCCGTATTCTGACAGCGTTGTATTGTCATAAGCATGTATTTTTTCAAGCGAACTAATACTTGATGCTGTGTAGGCTGCTGCATCGTATTCGTCTTCATGGTCGTCAAAATTTCCAACTAAGCCATCGAATGTTAAGCCAAAGTTACTATTGGGTTTATATTGCAAAGATAAGGTAGCACCCCATTTTTCTTGTTCAGTTAAATAAGCGCGATCACCCACTTTATTTAAAAAAGACAACTCGGCTAGTCTCGTCATCATCAAAGCGATCGTTAATTATTATGCCTGTATCGCGTTCTAATACTGCTGCTGTTTGGTCTGCTTGAAATTGCGATGAGCCTTTTTTTTCTAACCAACGAGAAATAGGGCGAAAGTCTATACCTGAGTTACTGTCTGAACGGTTGGTACGTTCTGAGTAGGCGAAAGATGCTAATGCGCCCCAATCGCCAAAGGTATCGCTGGCTAACAATGCTAGCTTAGGATCGGTTTCTTCTGATATTTCGTTATAAGCACCTTCTATTGATGCCACAAGCTTACGCTCATTGTAATCAAAAGGTCTTGCTGTATTAATAGCAACAGAGCCTGCAATACCGCCTTCTTCATCTGCAGCGGTAGGTGATTTTTTCACGGTAACACTTTGAATTATTTCTGAAGCAAAAATATCAAACTCTACATCACGACCGCCACTACCCGATGCCGTTGCTAGATTATTAATAGACACAAAAGTGAAATCGCTAGGTAAGCTGCGAACATTAACTTTTTGGCCTAAACCTTTGTTACGTTCAATTGTTACTCCCGGCATTCTTTGTAATGCCTCGGCTAAGTTTTGTTCTGGGAAGTCTGCGATATCAGATGCGACAATCGAATCAGAAAAACCGATATTTTCGCGTTTTAAATCAATTGCTTTTTTTAAGCTTTTTGAATAGCTAGCGGTAACAACAACTTCTTCCATAGCGTGTTCATTTGAATCACTTTCTTGTGCGTGAACTTGGCTTATAAACAAAGCACTTAAAGCAAGTGCTAATGGCGACAGTTGAAACATTCGGTTAGACATTACGTTATTCCTATTTGTTAGTATTTATTAAGATTTAATAGTTATTTCTCCACTAAAGACGCAACATGAAATGAAAAGGGGACGTATATATTTGATGAAACTTTTATGTCAGTTTTACTACAGATATTTCATAAAACTGTCATCAAATCATCACAATAAACCTGTATTTTCTAAGCGAATATTAGCGCCATTTTTAATGCTCAATGATTAATGATTTGACGCTGTAAATAACTATACAAAAAAGAGAATCATGCCCCTCACTAAAATGTCATCACCGATTATTAGTAAACATACTCAGCAACATGGACCATTAGTTAGGTGCTTTATAGCGAACCAAAATTCGCTTCAGGAATTTTTTCGTCGATCGGTAGATGATCATGCTGATGCTGATGATTTATTTCAAAAGCTTTTGTTAAAAGCATTAAAAATAGAAAATACGGATCATATAGATAACTTACTTGCGTATGGTTTTCGCATGGCGAAACATTTAGTTATTGATCATCATCGTGATCAAAAGAAAATGCCTGAAAGTCTTGAACATGATCCCGAAAGTGAGGCGTTATCACTTGAAAGCTTACTCGAACATGAACAGCGTATGCGGCTATATCAGCAAGTGTTAACGCAAATGTCACCATTGCGTCGTGACGTTTTTATTCGTCGTCGGTTACATGGTGAAAGTCGGCAGTTAATCGCAAAAAGTTTGGGTTTATCTGAAGAAGCGGTCAAAAAGCATATATCGCGTGCTATGGATATGTTGAAAAACGCTATATCAACATTAATTAATAATTGATTGTCCCCTTAGCAGGGATTAAACCGTCATTCATATTAATAATGAAACATAATTAGTTATAAAAATAAATTTTAGTTAAAAAAAATTGAGACATTTAATGGTATCGGCACCTAAAAAAAACGCTAACAATGAGCAATTAACGCAGCAGATTTGGCATGATCCTGCGCTTATTGAAGCCTTGAAAAAAGTAGATAAAGAAACTGAGTCGCATGTCTTGGTAAAAGCGCCTCGAAAACTTAAATTTTGGACGTGGGGTGGTGCTTTAGCCGCGAGCGTTATTTTTTCTTTTGTAAGCCTTAATTTTATCAAATCAGACGTTACGACTTCTGCTCCAGCTAGTGTAGCGGCGCAGTATTATAGTGGTAATGATGCTGAAAATGTAGTTTTGTCTGATGAGTCTAAAGTCGCTTTAAATAAAAATTCAACGTTAAAATTTAGTGAAAATAGTCAATCAAGAACTGCACTATTAAGTAAAGGGGAAGCTTATTTTTCAATAAAAAGAGATATTGAAAGACCCTTTACACTGGAAGTAGGTAACGCGACTATACGTGTGCTTGGTACTGCGTTTAATGTGAATAATATCTTAGGTGAAACAAATATTGATGTCTTTCATGGGAAAGTTTCCGTAAAGACTATTGACGATAAACAGCAGATTGAACTGATAAAAGGACAACGAGCACGGGTTTATAACAATAATATCATTGTTTCTACCTTTACAGCCAAGCAACCTGATTGGCAACTTGGTTGGCTTAACTTTGACGATGTGTCTATTAGCAATGCTGTTTATCAGCTTAATCGTTATGCTCAAAGACCCGTTGTTCTTAGTAAGGTTGATGCCAATTTACGGGTCAGTGGACGTTTTAAAACGAATGATGTGCTTGGTGCGGTAACCCTTATTGCGCAATTAAATAAGCTTTCAATCAATACTTTTGATGACAGCATTATATTGTCTTCTACTGATTAATATATTTGCACTATTCCTAAGCTATTTTGATCACGGTTAACGAGGCTAATAAATGTTGAAACGTTTTTTATATGTAGCCTTAAGTACCATGTTATGTGGCTTGTCTTTTTATGTTAATGCGGCACGCGTTAGCTTAATTGATCAGCTCAGCAACTATTCTGAAAAGTTTTCAATCGCAATTATATATGACAGATCATTACTTGCAGGGCTAGAGGTAGCAACAGGTAGTGCTCAAAATGATGAAATTAACCGTAGTGACTTTAATAAACAGTTAACGTATTGGCTAACGCCGTATCAGCTTAACTGGAAGCAAACACCATCAGGTATTCTAATTTATAGCGTTAATAATCCCGCTAAGCACCCCATTGAAAAATCAGTAAATCAATTAGAAGAAGTCACGGTTATTGGCCAAATGCCGACGGGATCGTTATCTGAGCGATATCATGATAAATATCAACAGGCCGTTGATTATGCGCAATTAATAAAAAGTAATTATGCAGGTGAAACCGACATAATATTAGGCGCTATGCTTACCCAATTACCTGCTGAGAATTTGGCTGAAGCATTACAAGCGGTTCCTGGGTTAAGTATTACTCGCGACCGTGGTGAGGCGCTTAATATTAATGCTATGGGGTTAGGCGCAGAATATCAATTAACGCTGTTTAATGGTCGCCGTCTTGCAAATACTGAAAATGTTCGCAATTCAAACCAATATGGTAAAGCGCATCGATTTGATATTTTTAGTGCTGGGTTATTTTCAAATATTGCAGTTTCTAAAACGGCAGATCCTCGGTTACCGAGTGGTGCCATAGGCGCTACCGTCAATTTATTTAGCGATGCTCCTTTGGACTATCAAAAAAATAACGCAGACGTTAAGTTAACCGTTGCTGCGTTAGAGGGAGAGCGTGACCTTCAACCTAGCTTTGGAATAACAGCAAATACTAAGCTTGCTGATGATACCATCGGTTTAATTGTGAAGATGAATTATGAAAATCGCTTACAACGTCAATTTCAATTTGAATCTTGGCATTGGGGTGAAAATGGCGGCGCATCGAATGTTTATCAGTGGCCTGATATTGATGATCACATTTTAGTGCCAACAGATGGCTTGGCACTCACCATTGAAAATGAAGATCGTATCAGAACGACGATTTATAGTGCTTTAGCATGGCAACCAAGCAAGCAATTAACGATTAATACCTTGTGGTTTCGCTCTGAAACGGATTTTGCTTTCGATGAATATCGATTATCAATAAATCCATTAAGTCAGTCTGCCCAAGCAAATATTATTCATAATAAAAATAGCTTAGATCAGTTTCTATTTTCAAATGTTACGGGCAAATCTAGCCGTGAAGAGTCAACACTTTATTATGCGAATAAAACCTTTCAAACAGACATAAAATGGCAACCTCATCAAGGCTTAATAGTGACGCCATTCTATAGCCGTAGCGAAGCTAATAGTTTTACTAAAGAGCCTATTTCTCGTGTACATGTTGGGCTCTCGCCGATGGACGCACTTGTTGAATTACAAAACGATTCGGTTGATACGTTTACCTTTGATCGTAATTTAACACTGGTAAGTAGTTATTCTACTATTAATCAAATGAGTAAACGTAACATTAATGTATTGAATAAAGTCGATGAATGGGGCATTGATAGTCAATGGGATTCAACTGGGGATTCTATTTGGGGTGAAGGATTGAAAACATTAAGTTTTGGGTTTTTACATTCAACCCAAGCCTATAATTATACACGCCGTGATGTAAGCTTATCGACTTCTGCTTTAGCGGCATTACCTAAATTAGATGGACGATGGCTAGAATCTATTCCTGATCTTTTTTCCGCTGACTTTATGAGTTCACAAACCCAAGATTGGCTGATTCCAAAAAGTGATTTATTTCAATTGTACGATATAAGCCTACCTTTTGAAGGTGTTACCGATAATGACTTACTCAATAGCTATAAAGTCACTTACGTTTCAAAAGAGGGGGATCTTCAATCACAGTGGCAATTAGGCCATTGGTCACTTTATACAGGGCTTCGCTATAGTGATACGCAAAGTCAAATCGCGGGGACGCAATTAAATGTAGCTAGCGAAGCGATATTGCCACTTAACAATAGTCTGAATTTTGTAACCTGGTTACCGTCATTAAATATTCTTTGGCAACCGTCTTTACATTGGCAGTGGCGGGCGGGATATAGCCGTTCTTATAATCGTCCGAATTACTCGGATTTAAACCCTAAAGTGCATGTTAATTCGGGGGGGTTACCTTATGCGGAGCTGGGTAATCCCGCTTTACAACCGGTTGTTGCAAATACGAGTACACTTTCTGTTAGCTGGTTACAAACATCGTTAAATGCTCAATTATTGGGCTTTAATCATAATCTAGATAATTTGATTGTAGAGCAAAAAAAATCTTTTAATTACCAAAATATTGAATACAGCTCATTACAAAGAACAAATGACGGTTTTGGTAATATTAATGGTTTACAGGCAAGTGTTCACTGGTTACTGCCATTGCGTAGCGCTTGGTTTTCTGAAACGAGTTTAGGTGCTAATGTTACGCGTATTATCAACGCCAATTTTACCACACCAGATGCAAACAATTTTCGAATTGAAGGTGTTTCAGATTTTACCGCTAACCTTCGTTTTGTCATCAATAATGATAACTGGCAAGCAGGGCTTAATGTTAATCATCGGAGTGAGTTTCTTACCAGTAGAGATGTGACAAACAATGCTGATAGCTATATTGAAGCTTATACCAATACGGATTTAAGCTTCAGTTGGCTGTATTCAGATAATATGCGTTTACGGTTAGATGTCTTTAATGTAACCAATGAACCCCTTTTTCGTACAGCTAAAACAGATACCGCCGCTTCATTAATGAAAGCGGAAGAATTTGGCCGTCGTTTTGTTGTTGGTTTATCATTAACGTTATGAGGCTTTTTTAATTGGCATTTGCTTAATTGGCATTTGCTTAATTGACGTTTGCCTTTACTCTTAACATATATAATTTACGTATTACTCTATTTTTCCTACACTTTTCTCTCACCTACTAGCATATTGCCATCTTCTAAGAAGGTTAAAATAATTTGCTTACCAGGGCGATTATCGTCAAATAATTCGCTATATTTTTCAATTATTCTGTCTCTGTCTGCTTGGGTTCTTGCGGTAGACATTTCATCACGAAAGGGTTGTCCTTCCATGATGCCGGCGTAATGGCTTGCTAAAGCAGTCGTTGTACGTAGTGCATTTTCAACTTTTGGGTTTTCAGATAATGCCTGTTTTAATTGGTCGGCATAAGCATAATCTGCAGGTAAAACGACCTGACCGTGATTATCAAATTCTACGGTTGCTGGCGGCGATGGAATGTCATATTGCGCCAACAAGTCTTTGAATTGTTCTTGTGAATATTTCGACAAAGTATCAATGTTATGGGCCGTAGGGAGTAATAAAGGTATGTCATCCAAGTTCACTGGCGTTGATTGCTGTCCTGGAGTCAGATATTCATCTAGATTAATGGTTGTTTGATCACCTTTACTTGTATTCATCTTAAATACAGCACTTTCCTTTATTTCTTCAGGCGTTGTATTTTGTGCACTAGCTGATTGATAACTGGCAAAAACTTGTGAAAAAGTAGTGCTAGTATTACTAGCGTTGCCTGCTGTGTTATTGGCTTGTTGCACACTTTGTGAATGCGTTTGAAAATTTGTAGTGGTGACTTCCATTTTACCCTCGATACTTGATTACGTCATATAAATATACGGATGCTTAGTCAATATTTAGCAAAAAATGTACCATTACCACTTATGTTTTGTTGCGCTTGTTAACCATCAATAATTATGATTTTTATTACCATATAAATTACAAATAAATGGCAATTTATTGCCGGTGTAAAAATACTCAAAGGCATTTTTTGTCGTTTTTATTGGGTCATATTGAGTAAATCAACACACCACTAACAATTTATAGATGACGAGGGTTGGTACGCTATTTGCTCTTTAGTTTAGTATCGTAAAGAGTTAAATCATTTTATTAGTCAGTCATTTTATTATGTACATAACAGATTACTTATCAATAGGAATGAAAAAACCGATTAAGGAAGATAAATGATAAATTCAATTAGTTCACAACACTATGCTGTTCAACCAGTTCGAAACAATACCAATAAAGTTGAACCAATTGCGGCAAATAACACGCAAGTAACCAAGGCTATTGTTCATTACGATACCCGAAAAAATGCAGTTTCTTTTATTGAAAACGCTTCACCTGAAGAACTAGCCGCAAAGGTTGATTCCTTAATAGGACGAATGCAGTCAATGGCGGCGATTAATTTAAATGAAATTATGAATGCAGATAATGGTTTTGAAATAGCCGAAAGAATAAATCGTTTACAAGAGCCATTAAAACAAGCACACCAGAATGTGTTAAATTTAGAGCAAGAACTTATTAGTCAGGGGCGTGCAGAGGGTAAAAGTGATAAAGAAATTTTAATGAGTATTGTGCAAATGCAAGATGAACAGTCCGATTTATTTAAGATGTCAATGAATTGGGGAACCAAAGGGCTTACTTCACCTGACAATTATGCCAAGCTAGTTGAGTACACACCTAACTATGTCAATTCTTATGCCTAAAAAGTACTAACGGCTAACGGTGTTAAGTGATGCTATAATTTAGAGATTATTTTGTTGTAAAATCGCCTAGCCGTATAAAGACCCTTGGAAATTTATGATCTACCCGCAAACTTGTTTTAACTCTTTTAGTCAGAATATAAAAGATTACACCTTACCCGAACGTTTTACTTTCCCATTTTGCTATGATCCTCATCCATTGTGTTTATTAGCGGCAACAGAATTACAAAACCAGCTTGAAAACCATCAACAACTGTCAAAAGAGCTTGAACAACAAGGGAAAATGTTTGGCGTGTTGTTAGTGAAAAATCAGCAAGGTGAAATAGGTTATCTTATTGCTTTTTCAGGAAAACACTTTGATCTTTCTATTCATCAAGCTTCGCTTAAAAATAATATGACCTTTGTGCCAGCTGTTTTTGAGCTTAACGAGCAAGCCGAGTGGTATTACGATGACAGTATTATTATCAATCGACTTAATCATGAACTCGAGCAACTCTTAGTTAACCCTAACCTCGAAGAGTACCAATCTCAACTTACATCACTTGCTATTCAACAAGAAGAACAGCTTGCTCAGCAGCATGAAAAAATGGCGTTTAATCGGAAAACTAGAAAGGCTAAACGCAGTCAAGTAAGGGATGATTTTACTGAAGAACAGTTAGCAGAGCAGCTGAAAGAATTAGCAAAACAAAGTGTTTATGATAAAAATGAATTAAAAGCGTTAAAACAGTATTGGCTTGATTTAATAACCGCAGTGCAAGAAAAATTAACCGCGTTAACTGATGAAGTTGATGCCGTTAAAAATAAACGGAAAAAGCTGTCTACCCGTTTACAAAAAAAACTATTTAAACAATATCATTTATTAAATAGTGCTGGCGTTGAAAAAGATTTAATTGAATTATTTCAAGACACACGCCATCCAATGCCACCAGCAGGTACTGGTGATTGTGCCGCACCAAAATTATTACAATATGCTTTTATGAATAATATGACACCACTAGCGATGGCTGAATTTTGGTGGGGACGGGCGCCTAAGTCTGAAATACGTCAACATAAAAAGTTTTATGGTGCATGCTCTGGTAAATGTCAGCCAATTTTAGCGCACATGCTTGAAGGTATGGTGCTTGATGATAACCCTTTATTGATTAACCCCGCAGAAGGTAAAGCGTTAGATATTATTTATCAAGACACTGATATTGTGGTGGTCAATAAACCGAATGAATTTTTATCAGTACCCGGTAAAAACATTGAGGATTCGGTTTATTTACGAATTAAGGCGCTGTTTCCCCAAGCAACAGGCACCTTGATTGTACATCGACTAGATATGTCGACCTCTGGTTTAATGGTGTTAGCGTTAACTAAACGGGCACAAAAAAACATACAGCAACAATTTATTAATCGTACTATTAAAAAGCGTTATGTGGCATTACTTGAAAATAAAGTAGCGGCTAATATTGATAAAATAGTTGAACAAAGCGAAGGGGATATTAATCTGCCGTTAAGAGGTGATTTGGACGATAGACCCCGACAGTTAGTGTGTTTTAATGCTGGAAAAGCATCGAAAACTCATTGGCAAGTTATTGAACATACCGATGAAAAAATAAAGTTATATTTGTACCCGGAATCAGGAAGAACACATCAATTAAGGGTTCATTGTGCTCACCCACAAGGATTAAATACGCCTATATTGGGTGACGATTTATATGGAAATAACAATGACAATATTGCTCAGCGCTTACACCTTCATGCACAAAGGTTAACGTTAAGGCATCCTGTTAGCCAGGAAGAAATGACTTTTCAAGTAAACGAGGCATTTTAGGCTCGAACACAATTATATTCAGCTCAACAAAGACATGTTTAATAAACAGAAATAAAAAAGCCTATCACTAAGATAGGCTTGATATGGCGACTAGAGCAACAATGTTACGCGTTTATTTAGTCTTTAATTTCAGCATTATGATAAACGTTTTGTACGTCATCACAATCATCTAACATGGCAATGAACTTTTCAAAGTTAGCTAAGTCTTCTTCGCCTTCAATATCAATATAAGTTTGAGGCACCCAAGAGATCTCTTCAACTTCTAAGTCGTATTCTGGCATAGAGTTAGCAAATTCAGTTTTTATTTTGAAAAACTCAGTATGCGGAGCATAAACGGTAATAATACCGTCTTCTAGTTCAACGTCAGATACGTCAATGTCAGCCATCATTAAGTTTTCTAAAACTGCTTCATCGTCTTCACCTTTAAAAGCAAATATTGCTTGGTGATCAAACATATGTGAAACCGTACCAGAAGAGCCTACTTTAGAGTGTGTTTTAGTGAAACATTGACGAACATCTTTAATGGTACGATTGCCGTTATCGGTTAAGCAATCAATAATTACCATGCAATTACCTGGGCCAAAACCTTCATAACGGGCTTCTACAAAATCTTCACCACCAGCACCCGATGCTTTATTTATTGCATTATCTATTACGTGCGTCGGTACTTGATCTTTCTTTGCTCTATCAATTAAACCACGTAATGCAAGGTTGCCGTCAGGATCTACGCCACCATTTTTAGCACAAACGTAAATTGCTTTACCGTACTTTGAATAGACTTTGGTTTTTGCCCCAGCAGTTTTTGCCATGGATAGTTTTCGGTTTTGGTAAGCTCTTCCCATTGTTCAATCTCTCATTTTTTCGTTGGCATAAAATTAATGGTGTAGATTCTACCAGTCTCACAGGGCTTTTGACTAGAGGGATATACCTAAAAATTAACAACAGCCTTAATAAATAGCGAACTTGAAATAATCATTTTTATATACTAACAGTTAAGTATGCCGGTTAAATGCCGTAATCATTCAAAAAGGAAAGTGATTTATGAAAAAGTTGATTTTTTGTTTTGATGGCACTTGTAATTCACCACAAGATGCTGACGATTTCTTTGAAGACTCAAGTATCAGTAATATACTAAAGCTACATGCTTTCTTCGGTGGCAAGCTAAATAATTTTACTACTGAAAATCCTAACGTTATCAATCAACAGAGTTTTTATTATAGTGGTGTTGGTACGCGTGGTAGTTGGCTTAAGCGAAAGTTTAACGCTATGTTTGCACCAGCGTATGGTGATATGGATGATATTATTGATGAAGCGCGCAGCGATTTAACGACACACTTTAGTGAAGGGGATAGCATTTATGTTTTCGGGTTTAGTCGAGGGGCGGCTATTGCCCGTATGTTTGCCGCTCATTTACCGCATAAAGTTAAATTTTTAGGTGTTTTCGATACCGTTGCCGCCACGCGCGGATCGTTAGATTTAAACCCTGATACCTTTCCTGCGAGTGGTATTGTCTTTGAAAATGGCACGCTGGGCGAGCATGTTGAAAAAGCGGTGCATATACTCTCACTGGATGAAAAAAGAATTCTGTTTCAACCCACCTTATTTAATTATGATAAAAGAATAACTGAAATATGGTTTGCCGGCGTTCACTCGGATGTAGGCGGTAGCTATTGGTTTGACGGTCTGTCTGATATTACTTTGCAATATATGCTTGATAGTGTGCGTGATGAACTAACGATACAAGATATTAACGATATTGATTACGAAGGCTTAAAAGTTCAAGGGGGGCAAGATAGTATTTGTTTTGATGATCTTAACCTTAAACCTTTGGTAGATGGCACATTACACACGCAAATTAGAACTAACCGAAACTCCGCAACTTTGGCACCTCGTTTAGTCAGAGTCAATGTAGATGATGTAAAATCACCGCGCATTCCTATTATTCATCACACGGTCGTTGAGCGGTTTCACTTAGTGAGTGGCTACCGGCCTTACTCTTTGAGGGATTTGAATTTTAAAATTATCAATGAAAAAGGCAAGGTTGGTAAAGTACAGCAGGGGATTAGTAGTTTAGGTTAATGAAAATAATAAAAATAATGATATAATTAATCTATATTCGTTATTGTTATGGACCACCTTTATTTTATGAACACCTTAAACACCAACAGTAAAATTCCTGATATATCGATTGTTATTGATTATTTGAAAACCCTGCAAGACCGCATTTGCGAAGCGTTAGAGCAAGTAGATGGCAGTGGTCAATTTATTGAAGATAATTGGCTGCGCAAAGAAGGTGGCGGTGGTCGTACGCGAGTCATGACTAATGGCACAATAGTTGAGCAAGGTGGTGTTAACTTTTCAGTTGTATCAGGTGATAAATTACCTCCGTCAGCAACGGCTCATCGACCAGAATTAACGGGACGAACATGGCAAGCTTGTGGCGTATCGTTAGTTATTCATCCTAAAAACCCTCATATTCCAACCTCACATGCCAATGTCCGTTTTTTTATTGCTGAAAAAGAAGGCGAAGAGCCTGTTTGGTGGTTTGGTGGCGGTTTTGATTTAACACCATTTTACCCTGTAGATGAAGATGTTTTACATTGGCATCAAGTCGCGCATGATTTATCTGCGCCTTTTGGTGAAAATGTTTATGATGACTATAAAAAATGGTGTGATGAATATTTCTATCTAAAACATCGAGATGAAACACGTGGCGTAGGCGGTTTATTTTTTGATGATTTAAATGAATGGGGTTTTGATACAAGTTTTGATTACGTTAAAGCGATTGGTCAAGGTTTTATCGATGCTTATGTTCCTATTTTGAACCGTCGTAAAAATGATGAATACAGCGAACAGCAAAGACAATTTCAGTTATATCGTCGTGGTCGTTATGTTGAGTTTAATTTGGTGTTTGACCGAGGTACATTATTTGGCTTGCAATCAGGCGGCAGAACAGAATCTATTCTAATGTCGATGCCACCTTTAGCACGTTGGGAATATAACTTCCAAGCTGAAGAGAATAGTGATGAAGTAAAGCTTAACCACTACTTAGTTCCTCAAAATTGGTTAAACCGAGCTTAGGTTAATTATTCTCAAGTAAATGCAGGATATACCGGTAAGTTTAGTGCTGCTGATGAACCTGCGTTTACATTCTTTTCAGCTTTAGTAATTAATGATTGAATATCATTTTGCACACGCGAACGTAACTTATACACTTCAATGAAGAAGATAGTGCGAGTGACATTTCTATTGAATAAGCAGTGGTTAAAGAAAAAATATTAACATCCATTAACCACTACTCTTACTAGATAACCTGAGCTTTACTGCTTTATACCTTCAATATGTAGATTCAATTCTACAGTTTTTGAAGCAGGACCTAAGTCCATTTTAATTGCAAAATCAGTTAACGCTATCGTTGTTGTACCGCTAAAACCTACACGGTATCCGCCCCACGGATCTTTACCTTCACCAATAGTTTCTGCATCAATAACGATTTCTTTAGTCACACCGTGCAAACTTAATTGACCTGTAATGGCTAATTTACCATCACCTTTATCTGCAACAGAAGTACTAACAAATTTAGCATTAGCAAATGAGCTTACATCAAGAAAGTCACCAGTTCTTAAATGCTTATCGCGTTCAGCATGGTTTGAGTTAATACTACTAGTATCAATATTTACTTCAATTTTTGATGCGGCAATATTTGATTCATCATAACTAAAAGAACCGCCAAATTTGTCAAAACGACCGGTTTAACCAGCTATAACCTAAATGTTGAATTTTAAAGTTGATTGAAGCATGGGCACCTTTAGTATCAATAATGTAGTCAGCTGCATTGACCGTTGGCATGAAAGTGGCTGCAACAAACGCCGATGTTAGTGCTAATTTTGTTAATTGTTTTCTCATAGTTATTCTCCGTTTTTTTGGCGTTTGCCAATCATTCTGTTTAAAGTGTCATCTTTATCAATAAAGTGATGTTTTAGTGCTGCTAACGCATGTAATGTCGCTAGCCCTATCAGTAAATATGCTAACCATTTATGTATAAATCCAGCGACATCAGCTTGATTTTCAATGATAGATCCCAGTGCTGGTATAGTTATCATTTCAAATATTTCTATTCCTCGCCCATCCGCTGTTGAAATTAAATAACCCATTATCATGATAATAAATATCAGCACATAAAGTATCAGGTGGGTCACTTTACCTGCTTTTTTCTCAAGCGAGCTATGGCTTGCTAGATGATCTGGCGTTATTTGTTTAAATCGCCAAATTACTCTGAGTAGCATTACAGCAAAAAATATCAAACCTATACTTTTATGTAAGTCAGGGGCGGTTTTATACCATGGGCTATAATAGGTTAAATCAACCATATAATAGCCTAAGCCAAATAAGCCAAAGATAGTGACTGCAGACAACCAGTGAAAAAAAACACTAATATATCCATAAGTTGCTTTTGTGTTGTTCAATGCTAACTCCATAATTTTCTATTATTGGGCAAAGAGAGTACTTTAGCTCTCTATAAAATGTATCCAAACATTACTTAGCCGATAGTATTACAATATAAAAGCTTAATTAATATTGAAGATTTGTTTGTAACTTGTTAACTTTAGCTTAACTAGAATTATTAGTAATCTAATAATATATTCATGAAAAGTTGATTAATAAATGACATTAGAACAATTAAGAATGTTGGTGAAAGTTGCTGAGTTAGGCAGCCTTAAAGAGGCTAGTGAAAAGCTATTTAAAACTCAGCCAGCCGTTAGTCAAGGGCTTAAGCAGCTGGAAACACAATTAGGTTTACAGTTATTTAATCGCCAAGGTTATCGCTTAGTACTAACAGATAATGGTAAACAAATTTATCAACATGCCCAACGTTTAATGAATGAGGCAAAGCAAATAAAACAACTTGCTTCTTTTTTAGCGATAGGAAATGAGGCTGCAGTTACTTTAGCGATTGAAGCGTCTTATGATCTAAAAAGAATATTGCCAGTACTTGAATCAATACGTCATGACTTCCCTCATACACAGATCATCTTAAAACAAGAATATATTAATGGTGCATTAGAGGCTGTGAAGTCTGAACAGGCTGATCTTGCCTTAACAACTATTGATCTTTTAGCGTTACAGTCAGGTAATTACGAAGCAAAAAAATTATACCAAGGCGGTTTATATAACGTAGCATCACCTGCATTACTAGAGCGTCACCCAACATTGATGTCAGTTGAAGCGTTGAAAGATGAATATCAAATTGTAGTACAAGATTCAGGGCAAAGTAGTCAGGGAATAAACTATAGTGTACAAACAGGGCAGCGCTGCTGGTATGTGAATGACTTTAATACCAAAAAAACGTTAATTATGAGTGGTATAGGTTGGGGACGGCTGCCTGAATATATGATTGAAAACGAGTTGAATTCAAAAGAGCTCA
Source organism: Colwellia sp. 20A7 (assembly GCF_009832865.1). Taxonomy (NCBI): domain Bacteria; kingdom Pseudomonadati; phylum Pseudomonadota; class Gammaproteobacteria; order Alteromonadales; family Colwelliaceae; genus Colwellia; species Colwellia sp. 20A7. The sequence goes on from NZ_CP047130.1 coordinate 1,438,690, forward strand.
TCGCTTTAAAACTAAATGACGTAGAAACGTATTTAGCATTAAATTATCAAGTGATAAAACTGAAGTCTAGGTTACTTGGACCAGTTGCCAGTAGGCTATGGCAGAATATGAGCTTAATTAAAAATAGCTAAGCGTGTTTTTTTGCAGGGGCTAATGCTTGTTCAATAGTTGATTGTAGCAAGGCTATTTTTTGTTTGTTTTCTTCTTTTTCAGTTTTAAGTTTTTGTTTTGTTAATAATAGTTCATTGCTTAGATTTAATGCCGTCATTAACAACGTTTGTTCTGGGGTCGCAATTGATTTACTGTTACGTAAATTAGTTAAGCGATCACTTAACTCAGCGGCAGCACTTAATAAAGCACTTTCTTGTCCAATAGGACAAGCCACTTTTAGTTTACGGTCGAGCACATTTATTTCAACAGTCCGTTGAGTCATTTTATATAATTTCCAAGCTTATTGAACAACATAGAATAAATTTCACATTAGCTTGCACTATAACTGTGCTGATCTTTCTATGCAAGTAAATGACCATCTTTTGTATATATTTTTACCTACTTTTTACAAAGTTATTTGTAACTTAGCGTTTCACTGTGTTGTTTGGTATATTGATTTCATTTTTTTAATAGCTGTATTATTTGTAAATATTAGCTTTAAAATATTAAGGTAAAAACTATGGAAATGGATGAGTCGATTAATGTATTTGGTGAGCCACTTGAAGCCAGTATGGGTACGCCTGTCACAGGTTTTTTTCGTGACAATATGTGCAATACTTGTGAGCAAGATGTTGGTTCGCACACGGTTAGTATTAAGGCAACGGAAGAGTTTTTAGAATACTCTCGTTTTAAAGGTAATGATCTATCCACACCAATGCCTGAGTTTGGTTTTGAAGGTGTAAAACCTGGTGATACTTGGTGCTTATGTGCTGCTAGATGGTTACAGGCTGAAATGGATGATAGAGCACCACGAGTTTATCTTAAAAGAACGCATATTAAAGCGCTTGAGATAGTTCCACTTGAAATTTTAAGAAAATATGCTGCTGATTTAAGCTAATCCTTTTAAATTTGCCACGAAAGTTTGCGGTTGTGCTGATGTCTTTTAACTAGGGCAATGTTAGAATAGCTACTTAGCTTTATTTCTTTAAAATAATGTGTAATGACTCACACTCTGCAAACATTCAGTTAAAATATCAGGTGAAAATATGACCGTAAACAACACGTTAGACTTTGCTAGCATACAGGCAGATATAACTACCGAAAATGTTAAAGCCCACGCCAGTGAAATTCATGGTGTATTAACGGGGTTAATCTGTGCTGGTTTTCCAGTTGAAGATCCTAATTATTTAACGATGATCAATGATCTGTTTAATAATGGTGAAGGCTTACCTAAAAAAGTTAAATCAACAATTAAACAAATGTTCACCGAGTTATGGACTGATATTCTTGATGACGCTTACACTTTTCAACTTATGTTACCCGATGACGATGATTCTATTGTTGAGCGTGGTCATGCATTGGGTGCTTGGGTACAAGGCTTTAATTTAGGTTTTGGTTTACAACAAAAAGACAGTCCGGTGGTATCTGAAGAAGTAAAAGAAGTGCTCACTGACTTTGCTGAAATTGCCAACATATCTGATGATATGGAAGAGAATGAAGACACCGAGCAAGCCTATTTTGAAATAAATGAATACGTACGTATTTCTGCTTTATTATGTTTTAGTGAGTTAGGGACTTTATCGACTAAAGCGAGCGAGAAAACCCAAGATAATAGTACGATACATTAGTCAAACACTAGCGCCACTAACGACCCGTTACTGACACACGTTACAGATACACCTTATTGATACTAGCAGTAGTAAAATGAAAGAAGCAGATCATATGACAAGAAAAGAAAATCAATTACCCGGTTTGGCAAGTTTATCGATGAGTGATTTCAAAAACCATCGTGAGCGTTTCTTTTCTCAAATGTCAGATAATTCATTGGCATTATTCTCTGCTGCAAGTGAAGTTACTCGAAGTAATGATACCGAATTTAATTTTTGTCAGAATAAGAGTTTTTACTATTTAACCGGCTTTAATGAACCTGATGCATTATTAGTATTACTAAAGCGTGATAATAAAACACAAGCAATTTTATTTTCGCTGCCGAAAGATAAAGATCAAGAAGTGTGGCATGGCCGAAGAGTTGGTCAAGAAAAAGCCAGCCAAGAATATGGTTTTGATCAATGCTTTACGCTTGATGAACAAAACGATCTTATTTCACAATACTTAAATGGTCTAACACAAGTTTACTTTGCTTTTGACGATAAGCTACTCACTCAAAAAGTGTTTGATTTATTAGCACAAGTCAGATCAGCAGTGCGCCAAGGCGTGAAAGCGCCTTCGCAATTAGTTGATGCGAGTCCATTGATTAATGAACAACGTTTAATTAAAAGCGCTAATGAAATTGAATTGATGCGCCAAGCAAATTACATTTCTATTCTCGCGCATAAAAGAGCTATGCAACAAACCCAAGTAGGGTTGTTTGAATATCAAATAGAGAATGAAATATTACACGAATTTACGCGTCACGGCGCTCGTCATCCGGCTTATGCCACTATAGTTGCCGGTGGTGATAACGCGAATATTTTGCATTATACCAATAACGATGATCGACTAAATAATAATGATTTACTGCTTATTGATGCTGGCGGTGAGTTGTCAGGTTATGCGGCAGATATCACTCGAACTTTTCCTATTAACGGTAAATTTACCGAACCGCAAAAGATCCTTTATCAATTAGTGCTTGATGCAAAATCACAAGTGATTGCCGCGATTAAACCAGGCACGTGTTTTATTACGTTAAATGCAATTGCGAATGAATGCTTAACGAAAGGTTTAGTTGAGCTAGGCATACTGTCGGGTAACATAGCTGAACTAGTAGAAGAAAAAGTGTGTAAAAGATACTTTATTCATGGTTTAGGCCATTGGCTTGGTTTAGATGTGCATGATGTTGGTGATTATCATATGAATGAATCACGACAGCAGTGCCGAGAATTTACCCCAGGTATGGTGTTAACCATAGAACCAGGGCTTTATATGCCACTTGACGATAATACAATTGATGCGAAGTGGCGCGGTATTGGTATTCGTATTGAAGATAATATTGTTGTTACTCAGCAGGGCTGTGAAAACTTAACACAAGACTGTCCTGAAACTATTGCCGATATTGAAGCATTGATGGCTAATTAAACTAATGAAAAATAAGCGTAACACTTTTGATATTATCATTTCAGGCGGCGGTCTTTCTGGCAGCCTGATGGCATTAAGTTTAGCTAACTTGAAAAAAGCTGATGGTAGCCTACTGTCAATTGCGATAGTTGAAGCAACACCGCCGACAACAGCAGAAACGTTAGGATTAGAAAGGGCTGAGAGTGGAGAAAATAATAATGCTTCACCACTATTTGATGCTCGTGTTTTAGCACTTTCTCATGGCAGCGCATCGTATTTAAAAAAAATGGGTGTGTGGCAGCATTTAGCAAGCGATGCATGTGCGATAGAAAAAATAGATATATCTGACAAAGGTTATTACGGCAAAGCCCGTATAGAAGCACAAGAACATGGTGTTCCAGCCTTAGGTTACGTAATAGAAATGGCGCTAATAGGTCAAGCACAGCTAAAAGAATTAGCGTCAAAAAGCAATATTCACTGGTTCACACCAGATTCTATTGTTGATATTCATTGGCAAGGTTCGACACCGAATAGCGATGAAGTAACAGCTTCTACCGAACAAGTAGCGGTAATACTTGGCTCAAATCAGGTTTTACATGCTAATTTATTACTCGCTTGCGATGGCGTAAATTCCCCTTGTCGTAAATTAGCGGGTATTAAAACTAATCACAGTGATTATCAACAAGTGGCATTAATTACCAATGTTGCTACTAAAAATCCACATAACAATAAAGCCTTCGAGCGTTTTACCAAATCTGGCCCAATAGCGATGTTACCGTTAGCTAAATTGAGCTCGCAATCAAGAATTGATGTAAGTGGTGATAGTCGTTCTTCGTTAGTATGGACTATGTTGCCAGAGCAAAGAGAAGAAATTTTAGCGCTATCAGATCACGACTTTAAACAAACATTAGAGCGCGAGTTTGGTAGTTGGCTTGGCGAGATTACCCACGTGGACAAACGAAACGTTTTTCCACTCGTATTACTGCAAGCAGAACAACAAACTTATCACCGTATGGCGCTTATTGGTAATGCCTCACATACTATTCATCCTATTGCAGGGCAGGGATTTAATTTAGGTTTGAGAGACGTACAGCAAATGCGTGAGCTTATCGAGAAAAGTTTGCAAGAACAAAAAGATATTGGCCGTTTTGCTTCACTTAATGAGTATGCGCAAAAGCGTCAGCAGGATCAAAAACAAGTTATCCAATTGACTGACTCCCTTGTTACGCTATTTTCTAATGATTTAATGCCATTAGTGGCTGGTAGAAATGTTGGCTTAAAAGTAATGAATTACTTTTCGCCCATTAAAAATACTTTAGTGAATAAGTTGATGGGTTACTAATTTAAGTTACGGTAGTTTACGTTAAGCTAACTGAATGAAATAGGCTACCTAGATTAGGCTGTAGCCAATCAAGCAAGTTTAAAATAAGAGAATAAAAATGCAAAAATTTGATGTGTTAATTGTTGGTGCTGGCATGGTTGGGTTAACACTCGCTTTGGCATTAAGAAAAACGAGCAACTTAACCATTGCCATTGCAGACACCTTACCTATTTCTGAATTAACGCCTGAGCCAGAAGTGCGTGTAAGTGCTATTAATGTTGCAAGCCAGACCTTATTTGATAACTTAGATGTTTGGTCAACTATTATTGCTGAACGAGCTCAACCTTATCAAAATATGCATATTTGGGATAAAGCCGGCATAGGCAAGTTAGACTTTTCTGTTAATGATCTTAATAAATTCCCCCAAAATGAAAACCTAGGTTTTATTATCGAAAACAAAGTGATTCGTAATGTTTTATGGCATAAAGCCCAAGCAGATGAAGGCATAAGTTTTTTTACTGATAGTAAACTTGCCAATATAACGGTAGGCGATAGTGAAGCTTTTGCTAGTTTTGAAATGCCTGCAACGAGTAATGAAGCGGGTAACAAGGCTGTAACTAGCTCAATGCAAGTACCGCTTATCGCTAAGTTAGTTGTAGGTGCTGATGGCGCTAATTCTTGGTTGCGAAAGCAAATGGACATACCGATGATCAGTCGAGATTACGATCATCATGCAATAGTCGCTACGGTTAAATGTTCACAAGATCATAAGAATACCGCCTGGCAAGTGTTTTTACCGACTGGACCTTTAGCTTTTTTACCACTTTTTCCTGAAAACAGTGATACTTGTTCAATTGTTTATTCAACGTCACCAGAAGAAGCCGAGCGTTTAACCAAATTATCGCCTGCTGATTTTGCCAAAGAGTTAACGGCAGCGTGTGATGGGAAACTTGGCACTATTGAATTAATCAGTGAGCGATTTGCTTATCCATTAACAATGCGGTTAGCACAAGATTTTGTTAAAGATCGCATGGTGTTAATTGGCGATGCGGCACATACCATTCATCCGTTAGCAGGGCAGGGTGTCAACCTAGGGTTATTAGACGCGGCTTCATTAGCACAAACACTTTCTAGCACTATTGATACCGACAGTGGTGATGAATTAACACTGGCCGATCCAAAAAAACTGAAAGCATTTTCACGTTATCGAAAAAGTGAAGCTATTGAAATGATTGCTGCGATGGAAGCGATTAAACAAACGTTTTCGATTAATCAATCAGGGTTTCAATTACTCAGAGGCGTTGGCATGAGTTTACTTAATAACTTCAAACCAGCCAAAAAACACTTAATAGAACAAGCCCTTGGTTTAAAAAGTGACTTACCTGAGCTAGCACAACCGAAACGCCAATGATCGTTTAGTGCTAATTGCTTGAGATTCCGTATTAAGTGACCAACGGAATGACGGTTTTTTTTTCATCCTGAACACCTTGTCGTCATTCTGAACTTGATTCAGAATTTCAATCGCTATGCTGTGTAGCTCAAAGGGCTCAGAATCTCGTTTTTATTCAACCATAGGCATGGGATTCCGTATTAAGTGACCAACGGAATGATGGGGTTTTTTGTCATCCTGAACACCAACTTGCCTTCCTAAACACCCAGTCGTCATTCTGAATTTGATTCAGAATCTTGCTATTATCCCCACCAATAAAATTTATTGCGGCTATCTTTGTTATTAACAATAAATAACAGCGATTAATTTTTTAAAGTGAACTTTTTTGAAATTAAATTCTGTATAGTTACCAAAGTCGGTTTTAAATTTGAATTTATGGTTATATTTTGTTGAATAAGCAGAATTCAAGGGCTATAATCAGTGCAAATTTTATGAGCACCTTAATTGTTTGTCACCATACAGTTTCAGGTGTAACTACGTAAAGTATGACTTCTTTAGGAATGACGTATGACTAACAAAACCGTATTACATGCAAAACACTTAGCTTCTAACGCAAAAATGGTTGATTTTTATGGCTGGGATATGCCAATTAACTATGGCTCTCAAATAGAAGAGCATAATGCAGTTCGCCAAAAGTCAGGTATGTTCGATGTATCTCACATGACTATTGTTGATGTTCAAGGTCCCGATGCAAAAGCTTTCTTACGTCGCCTTGTTATCAATGATGTTGCTAAATTAACTGTTGCAGGTAAAGCACTTTACACTGGCATGTTAAATGAAGCCGGTGGTGTAATTGACGATTTAATTATTTACTTCTTTTCCGACACTAACTACCGTTTAGTTGTTAACTCTGCCACTCGTGAAAAAGATCTTGCGTGGATGACAAAGCAATTAGCTGGTTTTGATGCCACTATCACAGAACGTCCTGAATTTGGCATTATTGCTGTTCAAGGTCCTGAAGCCAAAGCGAAAGTTGCTAACTTACTAACACCTGAACAAATTACTGCAATTGAAGGTATGAAACCATTCTTCGGTGTACAAGTGGGCGATTTATTTATTGCTACTACAGGCTATACCGGTGAAGAAGGTTACGAAATTATTGTTCCTGAAGCTGAAGCTGAAAACTTTTGGCAAAAATTACTTGAGCTAGATGTAGCTCCTTGCGGCTTAGGTGCTCGTGACACGCTTAGATTAGAAGCTGGCATGAACTTATATGGCTTAGATATGGACGAAACTGTATCTCCATTAGCAGCTAACATGGCTTGGACTATTAGCTGGGAACCTGAAGATCGTGATTTTATTGGTCGTGATGTATTAACGGCGCAAAAAGCGGCGGGCGACCAACCTAAACTTGTCGGTTTAGTGCTAGAAGAAAAAGGTATTTTACGTTCACACCAAGTAGTTGTTACTGAATTTGGTAATGGTGAAATTACGTCAGGCACATTCTCGCCAACATTAGGTCATAGTGTTGCGTTAGCACGTGTACCACGTAGCGTAAAAGTAGGTGACGTAATCGAAGTTGAAATGCGTAAGAAGAACGTAAAAGTAACGGTAACTAAGCCTAGCTTTGTACGTAACGGCAAAAAAGCCTTCTAATTTCGTTATATGAAAAATGACAGTAAATAACGTTAATATTTGTATTTATTTTGCTTTATCGTAATGACAATTATTAAATCGATATACTATTTTTTACTAGCCATTATACTAATTATTTACTAGCCATTGTGCTATAAATTTAAACAGCTTACTTGAAGCTATTTACTTTAAAAAAAGAAAATCTAACCAACAGGAAAAATAAAAATGAGCAACATTCCTTCAGAATTAAAATATGCAAGTTCACATGAATGGGTACGCAATGAAGGTAACGGTATTGTTACTGTCGGTATTACTGAGCACGCACAAGGTTTATTAGGCGATATGGTTTTTGTTGAATTACCTGACGTTGGCGATGAAGTTAGCACAGGTGATGATGTAGCTGTTGCTGAATCAGTAAAAGCGGCTTCAGATATTTATGCACCAGTATCAGGTGAAATTGTTGAAGTGAATGAAGACCTTGAAGACTCACCTGAGTTAGTAAACTCTGATGCTTTTGGTGACGGTTGGTTATTTAAAATTAAGTTAGACGATGAAGTTGAATTAGCTAACTTATTAGATGCTGATGGCTACGCTAACTCTATCGACGAAGATTAATTTTCAGTCACATTCATTGTTTATGCTGCGTTGCTTAATTATTTGTCAAAGTCACTTAGCCCACTAAGCTCATTCGACTCATAATTTCAGCGCCTTACCTAAACATCGACTGTTTATGAAAAACTTTAGTCACGATAATCACCTTGAGGGCTTTGCCTAAATATTGATTATCTTAGCTAAACATTAAGCCTTTAACCGATTATGTTTTAGGCTTTCTTTTATTTCCATTGTTATGAAAACAATTATTTAAGTGAAATTGATATGACTTCTCAATCACCAACTAATTCTTTTGCCTCATTATCGTTGGCAGAGTTAGAGCAAACTCAAGATTTTATTCGCAGACATATTGGCCCAAGTGCAGCACAAACTCAGGCTATGGTTAAAGATATGGGCGTTGCATCAGTAGACGCATTAATTGATGAAATTGTACCAGACGACATTCGTTTACCGCAGTTACCCGCTATTGGTGATAGTAAAACAGAAGTACAAGCATTGGCTGATTTAAAAGCCGTTGCTAACTTAAATAAAGTAAATACTACGTACATTGGTTTAGGCTACTACGGTACCTTAACACCGAATGTTATTACGCGTAACGTACTAGAAAATCCAGGTTGGTATACGGCTTACACGCCTTATCAACCAGAAATTGCACAAGGACGTTTAGAGTCGTTACTTAACTATCAGCAAATGTGTATCGACCTAACAGGTTTACCGCTTGCTAGTGCATCTTTATTAGATGAAGGCACAGCCGCTGCTGAAGCGATGGCACTTGCTAAACGTGTTTCTAAAAATAAAAAATCTAACTTGTTCTTTATCTCAAGTGATGTTTTCCCACAAACTATCGACCTTGTAAAACAACGTGCCGATATGTTTGGTTTTGACGTAATTGTTGCACCAGCGAATGAAGCGCCAGAGCATGATGTTTTTGGTGCGCTTATTCAATACCCAAGTGCTACTGGTGAAGTAACTGACGTTAGCGAATTAATTGAAAAAATTCACGCAAATAAAGGTATTGTTGCGGTTGCAGCAGACATTATGAGCTTAGTGTTATTAAAAGCGCCGGGCGAATTAGGTGCTGATGCTGTTATTGGTTCAAGCCAACGTTTTGGTGTTCCAATGGGCTACGGCGGGCCACATGCAGCATTCTTTACTACGAGTGATAAATACAAACGTTCTTTACCTGGTAGAATTATCGGTGTTTCAAAAGACACTCGCGGTAACAACGCACTACGTATGGCTATGCAAACGCGTGAGCAACATATCCGTCGTGAAAAAGCCAACTCAAATATTTGTACAGCACAAGTATTATTAGCGAACATGGCTGCATTTTATGCGGTATATCATGGTCCTCAAGGTTTAAAAACAATTGCAAACCGTATTCATCGTTTTGCTGATATTTTAGCAACAGGTACACGTGTTAAAGGTTTAGCGCCTCTTCATGATAACTACTTTGACACGCTTACGTTTAACGTAGCTGACACTAAAACGAACAGCAAAGCTGAAATCGTTGAACGTGCCTTAATCTCGGGCGTTAACTTACGTACCGACGTTGAAGGTCAAATCAGTATTTCACTTGATGAAACAACAACGCGTGCTGATGTTGCTCAGTTATTTACTATTTTATTAGGTGCTGAACACGGTTTAGACGTAGCAGGCCTTGATGCACAAATAGTGACGCAAGGTTCAACGTCTATTCCAGCAGCGCTAGTGCGTGAATCTGAAATATTAACGCACCCAGTATTCAACTCGTACCACAGCGAAACTGAAATGTTGCGCTACATTAAACGACTTGAAAACAAAGATTTAGCCTTGAATCATTCAATGATTTCACTTGGCTCTTGTACCATGAAGTTAAATGCAACGGCACAAATGATACCTGTATCTTGGCCTGAATTTGCCAACATGCATCCGTTTGCTCCGCAAGACCAAGCAATTGGCTACAAGAAAATGATTGATGAACTAGCTGAGTGGCTAGTTGAATTAACGGGTTACGACAAAATGTCGATGCAACCTAACTCAGGTGCGCAAGGTGAATATGCCGGTTTAATCGCTATTCATAAATACCATGCAAGCCGTGGCGATTCACATCGTAATATTTGTTTAATTCCTGCCTCTGCCCATGGTACTAACCCAGCATCAGCTAACATGGTTGGTATGAAAGTGGTTGTTGTTGCTTGTGACAAAAAAGGCAATGTTGACATGGTTGATTTAAAAGCCAAAGCAGAAGAGTTGGCTGAAAATCTTTCATGTATCATGATCACTTACCCGTCTACACACGGTGTATATGAAAAAACTATTCGTGAAGTATGTAATATTATTCACGACAACGGTGGTCAAGTTTATCTTGATGGCGCAAACATGAACGCACAAGTGGGTATTACGTCTCCAGGCTTTATTGGCGCAGATGTATCACACCTTAACTTACATAAAACATTCGCTATTCCACACGGTGGCGGTGGCCCAGGTATGGGACCAATTGGTGTTAAATCACACCTTGCCCCATTTTTACCTGGCCACGCATTAATTAATGTTGATGAAACTACCGCTGGAAATGGCGCAGTATCGGCAGCACCATACGGTAGTGCTGGCATACTATGTATTTCATACCTTTACATTGCGTTATTAGGTAAAGAGGGCGTAACAGCCGCAAGTAAGTATGCAATTACTAACGCGAACTACTTAGCGACTAAATTAAGTGAACATTACCCATTATTATATACAGACAGTAATGGTCGCGTAGCGCACGAATGTATTGTAGATTTACGCCCAATTAAAGAAGCCAGTGGCGTAACTGAAATGGATATTGCTAAACGATTGATTGATTACGGTTTCCATTCACCTACCATGTCGTTCCCTGTAGCGGGCACGTTAATGATTGAGCCTACTGAGTCAGAATCTAAAGTTGAGCTAGACCGTTTCATTGAAGCAATGGTATGTATTCGTGATGAAGTACGTAAAGTTGAATCAGGCGAATGGACATTAGAAAACAACCCATTACACCATGCACCACATACGTTAGCTGATATTACTGACGCTAACTGGGATAGAGCTTACTCTATCAGTGACGCAGTATTCCCTGTAGCGAGTGTTGCAGCCAATAAATTCTGGCCAACGGTTAATCGTATTGATGATGTATACGGAGATAGAAACTTAGTATGTTCTTGTCCTCCAATTGAAACGTATATTGATTAGATAACTATTGGTAACAGGTATAGTTTATTAAAAAGCGAGCTTCGGCTCGCTTTTTTGTTGCTTTAATTTAATAACTCTACCAATATGATTATCTAAATTATGGAGTGATTTGATATGAAAGAAAAATTGAGTTTAACTGGTCCAAGAAACTAGAAATTACAGATATAAAGGATCAAGATGTAGTAATTGAAACATTTCCTGCTGATAAACTTGAACGGTCTAAATATGCTAAATTTTTAACTCAATACTTAATATCTTCTTCATATGATGAATCAAAATTAGCCGACTTAAATTATGTTTTAAACCTTAATTCTGAATGGGGATCTGGCAAATCTTATTTTTTACGCAGGTGGGCTCATGATCTAAAAAGTAATCATCCTGTGGTGTATATCGATGCTTGGAAACAAGACTATTCAGAAGATCCTTTGATGACAGTTATCTCTTCTTTGATCAGTCAATTAAGAGAGCAAGCAGGCATTGATCAAAATAGTATTAAGATTAAAGCTCCTAAGAAATTAATTGGTTTATTAAAAGCGGCAGCACCTAGCTTAGCTAGAGGGCTAAGTAAGCGATATCTTGGTATTGATCCAGTTAAGATTATGGAGTCTGATGAAGGCGAAACTATTGGTGATGTAGACGTTGAAAATGGGAACCCAATTGATATGGGGGTGGCGGCATCCAAGATTGTTGAGCAACTTATTAATGAACATGATTCAAAAGCTGTTGCCATAAATAATTTAAAGCTTAATGTTAAAAAATGGATTGAATTAGTGGTTCAAAAGAAGAGTTTATCTAAACCTGCATTTATTTTTATTGATGAGTTAGATCGTTGTAGACCAAGTTATGCTGTTGAAATGCTTGAAACTATAAAGCATATCTTTGATATTCCTGGAGTAGTATTTGTCGTTGCTACAGATACAGAGCAACTACAACACGCCGTTAAGGCTATTTATGGGATTGGTTTTGATGCAAGAGTTTATCTTTCAAGGTTTTTTAATAGTCGCTTTAGTCTTAAAGCGCCAAACTTAGAAAACCTGTTGGAAGTACATTGTGATATTCAAAAGTTATCAAAAGAATATTTTGATAAACTGAATATCCTTGTATGGCCTGTCAATGATGGTTATTCACTAACTCTTGATAATATCACCGCTGTATTAAACGCTTTTAAGTTATCACCTAGATCTGCTATTCAAATTACTGAACGAATAATTGCAACACTTTCAAACCTTAATCAGAATGCAAAAATTGATCTCATTATGTTAACAACCCTATTATGTATTCGAGAAAAAGAAGAATCTTTATACGAAGAAATTATAACTAAAAAGTTTAAAAGAGAAGAAAGTGGGATGAATTTAGTTTTGAATAAATATTTGAGTAATAATTTTAGTATAGAGCAAGAAAATATTAAAATTAATATTTCTATTTCTGAGTTCACAGCTCATTTCGATAATAACAATTCTCGTTTTTTGAAAGATGGAATACATATTGTTGATTATAATTATTATTTATCTAATATTTTCACTGTTTTTTTGAACAAAAAATTTACCACCTTTAAGGGGACATCGACTAATGGAGTAGGTAAAATTTCATCTATTTTACAGACTAGAGACAAGTTACAGGCATTGAACAATAATGAAACTATAAACTTTAATGGGATAAGTGCGCAATTATGGATTCAATATTCTTACCTATATAAAAATTTATATGAGGTAGATATTGGCTTTTATCAAGACCTAGTTGAATTAGCCTCTTCAATTGATTGGTTAAGTGAAGAATAGAAAATAAAAGGGCTCGGTGACACTTGCTATTTCGGGGGAGGGTAATATTGCTGGTTTGGTTGGTAGCCATAAAATACAGGAGTAATGTTAATAGCCTGATTTTATTTTATTTTTACATCCAAACCCAGCGAAATTATGGTCCCTAATAGTGTTGTGATTACTACCGACACTAAAGATCCTATTAGCACATACTCAGTCATACTTCGATCGTCTGACTTATTCAGTTCACCAAATCTAAATATTGATTTAGCTGCCAATACAAAGCCTACTGCTGCATAGCTCCCAACTAGTGTAAAGGTAAGTATTAGCACTCGCTCTAAATAACCGATCAGCTTACCACCAGCCACAAGGCCACTAGCATTATTATTTGTATCTGAAATTGGATATTTCTTCAAAATGCTACTAATCACAACGGAAGTTGGCTTAAGAATAAGTAAATAAGCAAAGACAATCATTACAGCATCAGAGAATTGATCATGCTTAAGAGCTGTCTCAATTGTTAAACCGTCTACCATATGAAATGAAATGGCCGCTAGCACTGATACATTTAAAGCCTGATCAATAAAAAAATAGAAAAGCTTATTACCGTTTGGTGTTGATACCTTCCATAGGTCGATAAAAAAATGACTTATTGCTACTACAGCTATCAAGAAAACTGTCGACTGCCAGCCAATGCCCAACACTATCGCTGGAACTAATAGTGCGATTCCGTGTAATAGTGAATGAAAGTATAGTTCAGGTGAACGGTAAGTGTTTTTTTGCTTTGCTTTCACCCATTCTTTCGGTTGTAGATAAAAGTCACAGAGGATGTGTATAAGCAAGAACGGTATTAGAGTACCAAAAAAATCAAACATGTTTGAGCCCTAAAACTTGGTTTATGAATCGCCAGTTTAATTCATTGATTAGTAGCCAACCTGATGCTTTAAGTGATTTACTAGCCGTCGCATCAGCAACATCAAGCTTTTTTGATAATTCGCTTATTGATAAACCGTCATTGGTTTTAAGCATTGGAAGCATAACTTCACATTGGCGTGAAGTTAACTCGGTTAGTTGTCTATCTAAATATTTAAACAATAAGTCAAAATTATTAGATAGTTCTAAGCGATCAGAGTTAAAAATTAATCTATCATTTTTCAACTTTTTTAATCCTCGACCGGAAAGAACAAATGCCTCACCCATCGATTCAGACACCGACTCACGTAGATCTGCATTTGAAGCAATAGCAAAGCTAATGCGACTATCAAATGGTTTACCTAGCGCCTTAATAGCAATTCGATAGATGATAGAGTATCTGAGAGCATTTTCAATATCATGCACTACGGTCTGAAACTCATCACCACGCTCAATACTATGTACATTTGATAAACTACCTTCGGTGATCAAATGTTGAATATCCTTGATCCGTATTAGTAGTTGTTCAAATTGTTCAGAGGTTAGCTTAGTTGAGTTAATAACATCGCCACTGATTACTGCAATAGGTTTATAAGTAGATTTCACATTAAAATTCCTTGCTACGCATATACTCTAATTTAGCCGTTTTTGGCTAATAACGCAAATTTAGCCGTTTTTGGCTAATAACGTCAATTTAGCCATTTTTGGCTAATAACGCCGATTTAGTCGTTTTTGGCTAAGGTATGAATTCCAACTCAATTAACATAAAAGCATAATAATGACTTCACTAGGGAGTTAATATGAATAGCACAGTAACCTTGCATGCTTGAAGTAATTATTAGAATAACATCGGTGGTCACAAACTTAATTAATACGAAAAGTTTAGATATGAGAATAAAAGGGGTCGGTGACACTTGTTAGCTATTCTCATTCAAGCTGTCACTATATTTTTTTAAAAGCTCTAACCCCACTCTCTGATGTTTAATGTCTTGAATGAGGTATAAATCTATTTCTTTTTCGGTGTTGGCCAAACAAAGGGAGCGTTCTTGCTGGTATCAGGCTTTTTAGAAGTCGTTTGTGCCACTTTATTATCTTGCGCGAGTATCGCTCTGATTATTTTCCCGGTTTCTTTATGCTTACTACAAAATGTTTTTAGGTATAAAATTTCCACTCTACTGCGCGCCCACGGGGTTGTACGCAGAAATTTTAAACTTGATTTAAGACGCGGTTTATTCATAAAACAACGAATATTAAGTAATTCACCCATTTGTTCCCAACCAACTTTTTTTTCCAGTTCGGTTAAGATTTGTTCTAGTTTTATGCCGTATAGTGGGTCATTACTGTTATTCATAGTTTGCCTAAAGTCTACCTAAGTTCAAAAATAGCATTGTAACAAGTTTCCTAAATATTGTCAGACTTATACGTTTAACTCAGTTAATAGTAAGTGAATAACGTTACGGAAGAGTGCTTGTTTTTATTGGAGAGGTTAGTGGTGTAAAGTACGCTTAATAATTTAAAGCGGAATATTGCATAAATATATAAATAAATGAAAATATTTTTACTGACACATGAACGTGAATTACATAGAGGAACCAATACTGGCTCTCTTGCAATAGACGACTCTAATGACATTGTTGAACGTATACTTTGGGAAAGAATAAATCCTAATAAAGGCCTTACTAAACTAATAGAAAATAATCAGGCGTTGTTATTATATTCTAAAGGAGAGTCTATATCAGAAGTGTCATCGTCAGCAGAGTCACCGGCTTATTCATCGACAGAATCACAGGCAAGCATTCAAGAATATGAAAATATTATCATTATTGATGGCACGTGGCAGGAGTCACAGAAAATTTTCAATCACAGCCCTTATTTAAAAGATGCGCCGAAATTTACGTTGAAAACGACAAATGATTCTTTATACAAACTTAGGGCTAATCAACCTAAAGGTGGGCTATGCACTATAGAATGTATAATCGAAGTATTAAAAATGAAAGGGCAAGATAAAATAGCATCAGCATTAGCAGTAAAGTTTGAGCAATTTAATCACTAAAATTTTTATCACTAAAAACTTACTCACTAAAAATTTAACAGCTAAATATTTAACAGGCATGAAAGCATGTTAGGAGCCGTTTATCTGTTTTATGTACTAGCGAACATGCTGGCTGTTATTGTTCAGGGATGACTTTAAGGAAGCTTAGCGATAAAATCGTAAAAATAACTTTTACACCGCCATATCTTATTTAACAAATTCTAAAATATCCTATTTATTAGTTGAGAGTAAAAAATGTTAAAACGTACTTTGTTCGTTAGTTTTGCTTGTTTCTTGATGTTTGGTTGCGCCAGTTCAAATAACACGGGTAGCGTTTATAGCGCTGAAGAAATCAATGCTCATTGGTTTAAGAAGAACCTTAAACGAGAAGGGGTAATGGTTACTGACTCGGGTTTACAATATAAAATATTAGAAGAAAGTAACGGCTGTAAACCTGATCCTGATCCTGATTATGAAGTGACGGTGCACTATACAATGTTACTAGCTAAAACGAAAAGAACCATCGACAGCAGTTACCAACGTGGTAATCCCAGTAAGGTTAAGCTAGCTAAAATGATTAAGGGTTGGCGTGAAGGTGTGCCTATGATGAATATTGGTGAAAGCAGAGAACTTTATATACCGCCCCATTTAGGGTATGGCAGCAAAGGTTCACCAGAGGTTGCGCCCAACAGCGTGCTTATTTCGCAAATAACACTTATTGATGCACGTTGCCAAGACTAGCTGTATATACCCGTTACCAATCAAGATGCGTATTTCAGAGTGCTTGAGCGATATCAATTCAAGGCAGTGCTTTGTAATAATGGTCGTTCCCTTATAAAAAGCACTAACGAAGAAGTGATGTTGCTCAAGCGCTTCTTCGATGGGTCTAAAAACAATTTATGCCGCGTTATTAACTTTAGTAAAGGAATAACCATGACATAAACTTAATGCCTTGCCTAAATTTTTTTAGTTCCCACTGAAACCTGCATCTTGAATGATAACGGGTATATAGGCCTAATTTAGCCATTTTGGCTAAAAAAAGAGGCAGAGCCAAATTAATGCATTTATACGCTTTGTATAATTCATTTTATTTTTAAAACGGCTCTGCGCCTATTTACTGTAACTAACGGCTAAATTTCTTTAACAGTCCCTCGACCATGAGACACCTTTAAGTTGATTTGGCTTTTACTTTCGGTCTCAGCTTGCGTAGATTTAGTAAAGAAAGATTGATCGTCTGAGTCTAAAGAATACTGATAGGTGCTTTCAGTCGGCACTTTAACAACGATATTACCATGTGAGTTTCGTCCTTCAATTTCAAATCTTGCTAACGATGTTTGTGTTAAATTGATTTGCCCATGCGCATTTTTTGCCTTTATAAATTTAGCATCACCTTCATAGTATATTGGTCCATGCTTATTACTTAATACGATACGTTCTGAGTCTGTTGTATTGACGCGAATATTGCTATGCGCAGCTTCAACGTCCATCATTTGGCCTTTATGTTTTACAAAATCAATTTTTGAATGAGCACTATCAAACTCAACTTGGTCAAATTGACTCTCTTCAATATCAGCCTTGCCATGACGCCACTGCGCTTCCATTTTATTGCCTACTGCCTTATCAATATCTAAAGTACTATGGCTACCATTAAGAGTTAATTGATCTGCATTGATCGTTTTAATAGCTAAACGACCATGGTGTAATTCCAACTCAGCTTGCTTTACTTGTAAATTGGTAATATCTACCTCAGTATGACTAGCATTTAACGTAAGTTCGTTGTAATTGGCGTTATCAAAAGTCATTGAACCATGTGAATGCTTGATAAGTAGATTATTTACACTTCCTTTGCCAAGTTGAATAACAAGCTTACGTTCAACAGAACAATTACTTCCCCAAACACTCGATTCTTTAATTTCAGCCGATAGTTTTAATGTGCTACTGCTATGGTCTTTTGTGAATTTTTGTAAACAATACTCAGCCTTACCTTTTTTTAGTTTTTGTTCCATGCGAAGTAAAATTAAGTCACTTTCGTTTGCTGTAATACTAATTTTAGTATGATCAAAGTCTAACGAGAGGTTTTCAATATCGTTTAGTTCGTACTCAACTTCGCTGATGACGGGGTTTGATGCTGCAAACACTAATGGGGAAGAAGCGAGTGTTGCGCAAAGTATTAATGTTTTGCTTATGGTTTTAGTTTTAGTTATGTTTTTGGTTATGCTGTTCATGTCAGTGTCCTGTATTTTTATTATAGTTTATTGATTAATAAGGTTCTTATAACAGTAAGTATGCCAATGTTTTATCTTATTGATTTAAAAGGCTTTGATGGGATTAGTGAGTTAAATATATTTTATAATATAAAAAATTAACAAACTATATAGTGGTAATCACCATTTAGTGGTTTATTTAACTAAATTAATCTTACACGTAAGTTAGGGGAGCGTTAGCAAGCCTATTTTAATACATCTTATACATGTTAAAGCATTCTGTTAGAATAGTAGGCTATCAATTAAAGTATACCGAGCCAGCATGTCAGAATTTCAAGCATTTTCACTTTTAGAGTCAATTATTGACCGTGTTAATCTTAAAGGCTATAAACAGCCTACACCGATCCAAAAAGAATGTATTCCAGCCCTTATTAATGGGGATGATCTGCTTGGTATAGCGCAAACAGGAACAGGAAAAACTGCGGCCTTTTCATTGCCTATTATCAATAAATTTGGACGCAATAAAATAGATATTAAGGCTAAGAGCACACGTTCGCTTATATTAACGCCTACCAGAGAACTTGCTTCGCAAATAATGCAAAACATTGATGACTATTCTGAAGGTCTAGCGCTTAAAACTAAGGTTGTTTATGGCGGTGTAGGAAGACAAGGTCAAGTTGACGCTATCGCAGCCGGACTTGATATTTTAGTGGCAACCCCTGGAAGGTTATTAGATTTAATTGAAACGGGTGATATAAATTTTAAAGCGCTAGAAGTTTTTGTGTTAGATGAAGCCGATACCATGCTTGATATGGGCTTTTTTAATGATGTTCAAACCATTATATCTAAACTGCCAAAGAGTCGACAAACACTCTTGTTTTCAGCGACTATGCCTGCGGAAATAGAAATACTTGCCGAGGCGATATTAACGAATCCAACAAAAATTCAAATTGCTGCTGAAACGGTTACTATCGATTTGGTTAATCAAAGTGTATACCTGATTGAAAAATCGAATAAAGTACCTTTACTGTTTAATATTCTAGAAAACCCTGTTTATGAAAAAGTGCTTATCTTTTGTAAAACAAAGTATGGCGCTGATATTATTGTTAAAGCGTTAGAAAAAGCGTCTATAACTGCCGCTAGTCTTCACAGTGGTAAAACACAAGCAGTGAGAGAGGAAGCGTTACAAAACTTTAAAGATGGTAATTTAAGAGTGTTAGTAGCGACTGATGTTGCTGCTCGTGGTATTGATGTTGATAATATTACGTTAGTGATTAACTATAATCTTCCTGAAGATCCAAGAAACTATATACACCGTATTGGCCGAACGGCGCGTGCTGGTAAAAATGGTATGGCCATGTCATTTGCTGTAGAAAATGATGTAAGACAATTAAATAATATTGAAAATAGCATAGGGCAAGTTATCCCTGTTGTTATAGATCAGCCTTTTCATAAAGAGTTTTCAAAAACGCCTAAGCCTGCCAAAAAGCCGGTTAAAAGACAGGATAACAAAAAGGGTAAAAAACCAAATAGAGCAAGAAGAAAATAAATGAAGGTAAAGCTAAACGAATAGTTAGTTAGTCAATTAAAAGGTTATAATTTATCCTTTTATTGCAATGATTTTGCGCTGTAGTGCTATTATTGTTGTATAAATGGAGTCATTATATTGTTTTTAAAATACATACCTAAGTTAGATAATAAATGAATGAAAATTTGAAAAGAATTTATACTGATGATTTAGCCGATGTTGAAGGATATCGGCGTTTTATTTTTATTGGATCTTTTATTGGTTGTTCATTTTTACTTCTGTTTTCTTTTATTGATTACTTTTTCTTAGACTTGTATTTAGACAGTGCTGTTGAAGCTATTGGCGCTGTAGTCTTATTTATAATACATCGTATTGAAGCTAAGAGGCCAACACAGTTATGGCCCGTTATTTTAGGGATTCTGACGGTTGCTTTAGTTATCATGGTTGGTGTTTTTGCTAGTCCCTCTGCTGATGGATACGTTGTTTGGTTGTCGTTATTTCCCTTTATTTGTTTTTTATTATTAGATAAAAAAACGGCTTTTATCCTGTCAATATTTCTAAGTGTATTGTTTATTTCTGCGCTCATTTATTTTTCTGTTTATTACCCTGAAAAAGGTTTTAATATTTATGGCATTGTAGCAACTACGGGAGCATTAACTTGCGGCACAATACTCGCGTGGGCCTATGCTGATAATAGAACGAAAATGATACACCTATTGGCTAAGCAGGCTAAAACGGATGCACTAACATCTTTGCTTAACAGGCGTGGGTTAATGTCTTCCTTTAATCTTTACATCGCACTGTATAAAAGGCATAAACAGGATCTTTGTGTATTCATTCTTGATTTAGACAACTTTAAATTGGTAAACGATACCTTTGGTCATGATGTTGGTGATATTTTGATTATTGAGTGTGCCAATGCTATTAAAGCTGAACTGAGAGATGTTGACTGTGTCGCCCGTTTAGGCGGAGAAGAGTATATTGCGATATTGCCTAACACTTCGTTAGCTGAGGCAGAAGTTATTGCGCTGCGGGTAAAAAATACGATTGAAGGTTTAGCGATTAAACAGCCTGATAACTCATGCGTTAAAATAACGGCAAGCATTGGTTTAACTTGTACATCTGAAAACCGTGAGTCGTTTGATGCTTTATATAAATCAGCGGATCAAGCGCTTTATAAAGCAAAAAACAACGGACGTAATAGAGTTGTGGTAGCAGAAAAAAACAATCAATAACTATGTTTAACAACTATGTTTAACAAAAATCTTTATCAACTACCTTTAACAACTCTGTTCAATAGCTTTGCTGAATAGCCTTATTGAACAAGGGCGCTCAAGAGCTAGCCGTTTATATTTGTTCAAACACGGTTAAAGGTCGAGTTGTTGTTATCCTTACACTCACTGATTGTCCTTGTTGCAAACTCACATCATGATGAGTGCGTATTTTAAGTAACTTATCACCTATTTCAACTTGGTATAAACGACTACTTCCTTCATAACGCATTGATACTATTTTACCTTTACCTTGTTCATCTTCTTGTACTAAAAGATCTTCTGGTCTTAGTAATAAATCAACATGGCCACTAAGTTGTGCGTGTTCTACCACTTGTTCAAAACCTACATCAGAAACAATAAGGTTTTTTCCTGTTGCGATTTCAGCTGAAAGAAAGTTAGCTTCTCCTAAAAATCGAGCGACAAAACGGTTAACTGGGTGGCTATAGCAAAACTCAGGCTTGTCAATTTGCTCTAATTTTCCTGCGCGTAATACACCAATTCTATCGCCTACGGACAAGGCTTCTTCTTGATCATGAGTTACCCAAATAGCGGGAATACCAGCCGCTTTTAATGCAGTACGAATTTCCCAGCGTAGGTCGTCTTTTAGCGCGGCATCTAAATTAGATAATGGCTCATCTAATAAAATAAAAGCCGGTTCATGTGCTAGCGTTCGTGCTAATGCAACGCGTTGTTTTTGCCCACCTGATAAGTTACTCGGCTTCACATGACGAAAAGCTTCTAAGCCTAAGGTTTTTATCCATCGGTCAGCTTGAGTGGTATCAGTTAATCGAAAGCCAATGTTTTTTTCAACGGTTAAATGTGGGAATAGGGCGAAATCTTGAAATACCATACCGACATTACGTTTTTCAGGGGCAATCTGTTGTTTTACATTTGCGGTCCAACTTTTATGGAATACTTCACCTTGCGCAATAGGTATTAAACCGGCAAGTGCTTTTAAAATTGTTGATTTACCACAGCCAGTAGGGCCCACTAGCATGAGTATTTCATCGCTAGCTAATTCTAAATTTAAATTGTCTATTACGGTTGTATGACCATAATTAATCGATAAGTTCTTGATTGTGAGCATTAACGCTGTTCTTCCTCATTTAATTCAACACTATTCCAGCTTTCTGTACTAAACATAAGTGCTAATCCTAGCGCTGATATGAAAATTAATATCAACCCTGGAATGGCAGCACGACCGAAATAACCGGCTTCATAAACACGCCATAAGTAAGTTGCTAAGGTTTCAAATTCAATAGGGCCTAGTAATAAAGTTGCGGGTAATTCGCGCATTACTTCAAGAAAGACTAAAGCACCACCTGCGACTATGCCACGCATTGTTAAAGGCAATGTAATACGTTGATAAGCTTCTTTTGGGCTAGCACCCAATACACGTGCCGCGTTCACTAATGAACTATCTAAGCTTTCTGTTGAACTACGTATTGTACCAACGGCTAGCGGTAAAAATCTTAATACGTAAGCTAAAATTAATAAAGCGAGTGTTTGGTATAAAAATGGTATCTGTAAACCAGCATAAATTAACGCCGTACCCATTACTATGCCCGGTATACCAAAGCCAATAAAGGTAACACGCTCCATAATTCGACCCATTGTTCCTTTAATTGCTGCATAAGCTAAAGGTAAGGCCAATATTACTGCAAAGAATGCGGCTAGTAACGATGCATAAGCTGAGTTTAATGCATAAGTAAAATCAAAGTTTCCTGTGCCTTCACGCCATAACCATAAAGAGAAAATTGCCAGAGGTAACACAATAGCTAGCATCACTATGGGTAGGGTTGTTAATAATAATAAATTAGCCTGCCAACGTTTAGGCCAAAAAGTTAAGTGACGTCCTGGTGGCTCTTGGCTGCCTTTAACTTTTGATTCTAAGTATAAAATTAACCCAACTACTACTAATAACTGCAAAGACAACATAGCCGCTTGGCTTAAACCAAAAGAGTTGTATTCAACATAAATTTCACGGGTAAAGGTATCTAACCCCATAATGGCGGGAGTACCAAAATCAGACAACGCGTACATGGCAGCGAGTAATGTACCTGCTGCTATACCATTACGAATACGAGGTAATACTACGTACCATATACTTGATAGTAGTGGCATACCGAGTGTTCTTGCGGCATAAACTTGGCTAGCATCTAAACTACTTAACGCTGCACGGGTACTTAATAAAACGAACGGGTAGGTATATAAAGCCATAATTAAGCTTGAGCCAAATAAACCATTAAGTGCTGGCGTCGCTATACCGGTGACATTTTCAATTTCACCGCCAGGGCCAAAGGCGGCATAAAAGGTAAATGCGCCTAAATAGCTAGGTAAGGCGAGCGGGGCTGCTAATAAAATCAACCAAAATCTGCGCCATGGAATTTTTACATAGGTTACTAATAACGCTAGTGGTACTCCGATGATTACCGCGCCCACAGCGGTGAATAGCATTAATAATAACGTATTGCTTAGTATTTCTAGATTACGAACATCAAACATTTGTACGCTGTCAGATGCCAGCGCAAACAGAATAATAACGGGGAAAAAAGCTAATAAAGAAATAACTAACGAAATTGTATACGATAGTGGCCAACGGGTCATATGATGCCAGCTTTACGCATTAAATTTATTGTTGGTCTTAAATCAGCAAGTTTAGTTAAATCGACTTCTGGTGGCGATATTTGATCTAAACTTGGAATACCAGCTGGTGTAGGTAAATTACCCACAAGTGGTATTTCATAAGCTTCAGTAGATAAGTACGTTTGCACTTCTTCAGAAAGTAAATAACGAATAAAGTCAGTCGCAGTTTTACCTTCTTTTAAGGCTAATACGCCAGAAGCATTGATTAAACATCCGGCATCTTTTTTCGTGAAAGCTAATGCTAATCTAGCATCAGGTTTGCCTGATTTTAATCTTAGGGTGTAATAATGATTTGCTAAACCTACATCAACTTCACCGCGTTCAACTGCCATAACAACACCAAGTTCGCCGGCATATTGTTTAGTTTTGCTTTTCATACCTTTTAGCCATTGCGTCGTGGCTTTATCACCTTCAATTAAGCGCATAGCGGTAATAAAAGATTGAAATGAGGCATAAGCAGGTGCCCAAGCAACTGATAAGTCGGTATCTGGCAAGGCCATAATACTGTCTGGAATTTGCTCTGCACTAACACGGTCAGGATTATAAGGTAAGGTTCTAATACGTCCTGAAATAGGCGCCCAATTACTAAAGCGGAATTCAGGTTGTAATTGCTGAGTTAAATCTTCAGGTAACTTTTGTGCAAGGCCAGCATCAGCAACTTGGCCAATAGCACCAGAGTCAACTGCCCAAAATAAGTCCGCCTGACTAACACCGGCTTTAGCTTCTGCCATGATCATATTTGCTAAAGCTGCTGTTGGTCCGCGGCGGATGCGTAAATTAAAGTTAGGATTACGCTTTTTTATTGCATCTAAAACGTCTTCATATAAACCACCTTCACCTCTACCAAGGTATAGGGTTAACTCTCCTTTTAATTCTGGTAATTCACTTACCGGAATCGCACGACTAGGCGAAGCAAAGCCACGAGCAGATAAAAAAGGAAAGGCGCTTGCTACACCTAGATAAGAAAGTGTTTTAATAAAGGTTCTACGTTGCATAACTTAAAATACGGCCTTTTTATTTTTTGCATTTTTTTCTAATAAAGCTTTTGCTTTACTGAGTTTTTGAGTCATAGCTAGAACAATGTCACGTACTTCTGCGACACTTTTTTGTTCTTTAATTGCTTTTGGTAACGTTACGTTGAAATCTTTCTCTAAATCTTCAACTAAACTTGCATCTAAAGCGATAAGCTCACCTTCAACACCTTCAAATAAATTAAGGTATGTGTCGTGAACTATGTTTGTTGAAGTATCAATTAACTTCTCAGCATATTTTGCTACAACAGAATGTAAATTGGTATCAATTACTGCTAATGCTTCAATTGAATTTTTTGGTGCATCAACGGTTGTTTTAACTTTGGTTAATAAACCATCGTCTTGATATTTCGCTGCCATTTTAACAGCACCTAATGCTTGCCATAATGCTTTTTCTAATTTTACTTGTTCAACTTTAACATTTTCGATAGATGATTTGTTATCAATACTATCTTTAACGCCATACAAACCTTGCCAAATTGACGCATATATTAACACATAGTTGCTTTCAATAGCTGCATGAAAATCAACTGCTTCCCAGTGTTCCATTAATGCTTCTGCATGAGCTGCTTTAGCACCACTTTTTTGATAAGCAGTAATAATACCTTCTGTTTTACTTGATAACCAATTTACTTCTTCTTCATACTTTTTAATATTGTCAGAAAGGTGATTTACATGATCACCTACTTTACCGTTAGCAAGTACTGAAAAAGTACTAAAACTAGCAATTAGTATTAAGCTAGCGACCATTTTTTTTGTTTGGATTAAGGCAAATTTCATCTGAATTGCTGTCCTTTAATTAGAGGTAATAGAATAACTATGCAAATGATACTTATTCTCAACGAAATGGTAAAGTTATAACTGTTATTTTTACGTGATTGTAAAAATTAATTAATGCCAAAATTGATGTTGGCAGAGATCGTGTAATGAAATAACTGAATTTATGCTGTTTTATGCAGTAGATGGTTATTTTATGTAAATTAATTCATTTGTTAAGAAATGTTACGCCAACCACAATTTTTATTTGTACAAGGATAAAGTGACAGGCTAAACATAACGCTTTGAGATTAATGAGTTAGCGAAGAGGAATGTAAATACCACTTATGAAATGTACTGTGCCACATGTGCTTATTTATAATATTAATAAAGTGACTATACTAGCACTCGTATTGCATTAATCGTGTAGCTGTATCATAAACCGCACGTTATGCAGAGGTCATTTACAATTATATGAATAGCGCTGAATTAATGACTGGAATATTGGCTGTTCTCGTCAGTTTTACTTCTTAAAACAAGGTATATCGTTATTTTCCTATTTACAGTGTTTTGTAAATAGCGTGTGTGTTATCTATTTCAATTTCAAAGTTATGACGGAGTTTGTGGTATTTTCGAACAAGGTTTGTGTTAGTTATGCCATTTTAAGTCAGCAATTTAAGAGAAGTATTACTTCATTTTTATTTTTAAAGGAATCAATTTATTATGTGGATAATTTTTGCATTACTCGCGACCATTTTTTTCGGTGCTCGAGGAATAATGTATCAATGGACATCACAGAAGAAGCTTAATCGTAATTTATTATTATTTGGTGTGTTTTTTGTTGGCTTTATCATCAGTATTTCAGGCGTAATCTTATTAGATCAGCAATGGTATGGATGGGCAGATGTTGCTGTTGGTTTGGCGTTAGGCGTTGGCTCTTTTGCAGCTAATGCATTTTTGCATAAAGGTTTTTCAGTTGGTAAAGCTTCCGTTATTAGTATCTTGTCAGGGTTAACGCCTTTATTTGTGCTGGTATTTGCCTTTTTGTTATGGAATGAAACGCTAAGCTCACTTCAGTTACTCGGCTTTTTTATTATTTTTGGCGGCCTGTATATTATTCGCTATTCCAACGATATTTCACTAACCAATTTACAAGGCGCGCAATGGGGATTACTTGCGGCTTTATTCTTTGCCTTTAACGATTTATTAGGTAAACAATCAACCTTGCTTGAAGCTGATACCTTTGCAACGTTAACGTCAATGTTTGGTTTTGGTAGCTTTCTTTTTGCTATGAATTGGATAGTAAAGCGCAAAAGTGGTGTTGCTGATGAACATGATGCTCGATCAGATTGGTCAGAAATAAAAACGTTTTCTTGTGGGTTACTTATTGGTTTGACTAACGTAGCAGGTATGGTTGCAATAATATCGGCTTTTGCTATCGGAAATACAGGGTTAGTTTCTGCCATTTCAGGCATGAATATTTTAATTATTTTGCTTTATTCTCGTATTATTCTAAAAGAGTCTTTTACTCGACAAGAGCTTTTCGGATTAACGACCGCATTTATAGGCGTTATTGTGCTGAGGTTGAGTTATTAGCAATAATTTTACCGATTAAACAATAATAAAGCAGCTGAACAAAATCATAAAATACACAGCGGTACTTTCAACAAAGTGTCGCCGTGTATGCCCATCAATAATATTACACAATAATGGGTTCTCTTTATTGTGAAAATCATATCAATTTTTACTTTCATTTTGCTAATCATGAAAGCTAATCGAAGCGCTTTGAGCACAATAATAATCTCGCAATGCATACATCATTGTGTGAATGCTTAGTTTGGTGGCAAATAAATCATTAACAAAGAGGAGTATTAAAAATGAAAAAGAAGTTAGCACTAATAGGCTGTGGTTATTTAAGTCAAACTATTGCTCAGGCAATAAAAGAGGGAACTCTTCCTGAATATGAGCTGATTGCGGTATTAGGTCGAAATCCAATCAGAACAAAACAATTTGCTGATTATTTTAATTGTAAACCTTGTACCGATATTGATGGGTTGATGGCGTTAAAACCTGAATTTGTTGCAGAAGCTGCATCAGCTGAGTCCGTCATTGATTATACTGAAAGAATATTAGCAGATGGTGCACATATTATTGTTTTATCTACGGCAGCATTTGCAGATGTTGAGTTATATCAAAGGGCTGTAAAAGTTGCAGCAGACAATAATACTAAAATCTATATTGCTGGTGGTGCAACGGGAGGGTTTAACCTTCTTCAAACAGCTGCATTGATGAGTGCCACACCGATTGATGTGATTATAACATCTAAAAAATCACCTGGCTTTATTGCTCGAACGCCTTTTTATAAAGATGGCTTGATGAAGATCACTGAGCAAGAAAGAGTTTTTACGGGCACAGCGAAGCAAATTGTTGAGGTTTTTCCTTATGTTTTTAATGTGATTTATGCCACCTCACTAGCGAGCGCTGGGCCCGAAGCGACTAAATTTAATATTGACGCCGTGCCTAATTTTACTGGCGATGATTATAGGATTGAAGTGAAAGGCGATAATGTTGCGTTAGATTTAACGATTAAGTCAGGTGATTATGCTATTGCAGCTTGGAGCATTGTTTCCATTCTAAAAAATGCTGCATCCCCAGTGGTTTTTATGTAGGAATAGTTCAAAAAACACTGTCACGATTAATAGATTTTAAACGTAAAAGTAAAGGGGGCTTGCTCATACAGTGGTTTTCAATTTTATCATTTATTAGGTTGCTTGATCGGAATTACGTGCATGTGGTTGAATAAAATCGGGATGACAGATTGGGGTATAAATCAGTCAATAAAAAAGCAGATACTGTTACAAGTATCTGCTTTTTTCTTAAAATAAAAATTAACCTGCTAAGAGCTAGTTACCTTTTATTGATCATTATTTTAGATTAGGCATTACTTTTGAGGTGTAATCAAGTACTTCTCACCAGTGGCTTGTTTCGAGTAAGCCGCTATCGATTTTAATTGTAATGCCTCTGCTAATGAAACTTCATGGGTATATTTGCTAGCAAATGTCGTGGTAATTTCATCGGCAACACGTTTACGCATACCCATCACAGTTTTAGTGCCTAGTTTACCTAGTGCATTGAATAATAAGAATCCATTAACAGCCCAAGCAAAACCGAAGTTACGATTTAAGGTAATCGGGCCACGGTCTAATGCGCCATAAATATAAACTTGTTTGAAGGTATCTGAGCCATAAACGCTATGTTCTGTCATATCACGAGACGCAGCAACTTCCATACAATTAAGGATGTCACTTGTTAATTTCCCGCCACCAATTGGGTCGAACGCAATGGTTGCACCTGTTTCAATAATTGCTGCAGTTAAGTCAGCAAGGAAGGTTTCGCTGCTTGAGTTAATCACATATTTTGCACCCATATCACGCAACAAGGTTTCTTGCTCAGCTTTACGTACAATATTGATTAAATCAACACCATCAGCAATACAAATACGATTCAACATTTGACCAAGACTCGATGCTGCTGCCGCATGAACGATTGCCTTATGACCTTCAGCACGCATGGTTTCAACCATTGCTAATGCCGTAAGAGGGTTAACAAAAGAAGATGCGCCTTCTTTAGCGGTAGTCCCTTCTTTTAATACTAAGCAACTTTGTACATTAGCGCATATAAATTGGCGATAAGTGCCACCACCAATTACTGCAACTGTTTTTCCCATTAATGCTTGAGCTGCTGGCGATGAGCCTGCAGCCACTACTGTTCCTGCACCTTCATTACCAACCGGTGTGGCTTTACCTACACGCGTTTTAACTGCTGGCATAAACTTAGCTGGAACATCAGCCGTAATTGTTGGGCTTTGCTCTGTGCCTGACTGTTTCGCTGTTGACATATCAGCAACGCTGAACAACACAGCTAAATCAGATGGATTTAATGGTGCAGCTTCAAGGCGAATAACGACTTCATCAGCACCTGGTTGTGGTATTTCGATGTTTTGTAAAGCCAGTGTTAATTTATTGTCTGCGCTGATTGTTGATGTTAGTTGAATATTTGATTTTGTCATGAGATTTGCTCCTGAAAATTATAAGTTCTTGAACCAATAACCATGTTGATATGGGTTGTTTATTCGTTCGTTTATATGTTCGTGATTATATTGGTACTAATGCTGTTAATAGCTTTATAACTCAATACTATTTAGTACTAGCCGCTTTAATTTGAGCGGTTACTTTTTCGATAAAATCGGGCATGTTTGTTAAGCGATCTGCCTCTACTTTATGAGTAATAGCTAATTGGCTCATTTTATTGTTCCACTCTTTCATTCCGGGGACTTCTGCAAGCACATCCCATTCAAGTTGGCTTGTACCAAAAGAGTTAACAATGGTATTGACGTAATAAACGTAAATGTCAGCCATGGTAAATTGTTCACCTGCAATCCAAGGCGAAAATTTACACAAGCGGCTTAAGGCGTTAATGCCACGGTTCTTTAATACTTGGCGAACTTCAGTTTTAACTGATTCAGGCGCATCGGTGCCTGACAGTGCATAAGGAATAAGTCGTCTGCTTGGTAATTCAAAATAAAGCTCTGCTATTTTCATAATTTGACGAACAACGGCACGTTCACTAGCCTTTTCAGGGTATAGCGCTGTGGTTGGGTAAGTCTCTTCGAGAAAATCACAAATAACACTCGACTCAGAAAGGTTAAGACCTTCAGTTGTGGTGATAACAGGTACTTTTCCTGTTGGACTGATGGCTAGTAATTCATCACTACCACCATAAATAAGGTTTTCTTGAAATGATATACCTTTGTATAGAAGTACATGTTTCACTAGGTTGTAATAGTTGCTAGCGGCAAAACCGTGCAAAGTAATCATAAGTCAGTATTCCATTATTAACGTGAAAATTGTTTTTAATTGCCGAAAGTGCAATTAAAGCTTCTGTGTTTAAAACATTACAATAATGTTTAGGCGTAATGTTTAACTTGAACCTATTATTACTTGTTTTAATTTAGATATATATAAGGGAAAATGCGAATCACTATTGCTTTAAAGACAATAATAAGGCGAAAATAAAGCATAACCTCATTTAACGGAGAAGTTAGTTGGACCAACTACGTGCAATACGATATTTCAGTAAAGTAGTCGAAATGGGCAGTTTTACTAAAGCTGCGGGTGCGTTTAATGTACCACCCTCATCGTTGTCGAGACGTGTTGCTGATCTAGAAAAGAGTTTAGGAGCGACCTTATTAAAGCGTTCAACTCGAATAGTGAAGCTAACAGAAGTCGGGCAAATTTATTATAAAGATGTACAGAAAATACTGAATCAATTAGAGCAAAGTAATGAAACGGTGCGAAGTTATCAAACAACACCAATGGGGCGTTTACGTATAAGTTCAATGGTGGGTTTTGGTGATAAAATATTACTTCCGTTGTTAGATGAATTCAGCGCGTTATATCCTGAAATTGTATTAGATGTAAGTTTAAGCGATGAGTTATCTACACTTGGGCGTGATGATGTTGATATTGCTATTCGCGGTGGTTATGCGCCAAATGAGCGAGTATTAGCGATAAGACTGATGGATAATGGGTTTATTCCTGTTGCATCACCAGGTTATTTAGCAGAGCACGGTGTGCCAAACAATGTGATGGAGTTAAAGGAACATAATGGCCTTTATTTTAAAGCGCCATCAGGGCCAACACCTTGGTTATGTCATATGAACGACCAATGGCATGATGTTTCAGGGCCTGCGGTAGCTATTTCAAATAATGGACCATGGCTGGCGAAAAAAGCCTGTGACGGGGAGGGCATTTTAATGTCAACTCGTTGGGCGCTAGCCTCATACCTTGATTCAGGGCAACTACAAGAGCTTAAGTTTGAGCATGAACTAGCGATAACGCTAAATTCTGATATGGCGGTTTATTTGTTGTATCAAAAACAGCGTTACTTAGTACCCAAAGTAAAAGCGGCTGTAGACTTTTTGGTAGAAAAAATAAAAGTAGCTAATGAACATTAAAAAAGTTGCTATGAAGAAAGGAAAGATTTGTTTTATCGGTCAATAGTTTATAACAGCCATCCTATCTTTTTTACCTTTTAACTCAAAGCTACTAGTTACCGTTTATGATTGTGATAATCTAAATAAAAAAATTTAGGATAAAACTATGAAATTTACACTTTTATTGTCAACTTGCTTGCTACTTAGTGCTTGTGTCACTAAACCCACAGAACACGCTGATATTGTGATTAGTAATGCCACTATTGTTGATGTAAAAACAGGTGAACTAAATAAAGAACAGTCATTAGCTATTCGCGATGGTGTGATCATTGAACGCAGTAGTCATTCACTAAAAAATAATTATATTGTCGATAAGCATATTGATGCTAATGATCAATTTATTATGCCTGGCTTGTGGGATATGCATGTACATTTTGGTGGTGGTGAAGAGTTAATAGCAGAGAATAAACAACTGCTGCCATTGTATCTTGCTTACGGTATTACTACTGTTCGCGATGCTGCTGCTGATTTAAGTGAGTCAGTATTAAGCTGGCGTGAGCAAGTAAATAATAATCAGTTAGTTGGCCCAACCATTTACACTTCAGGACCAAAACTTGAGGGTAAAGATTCTATTTGGCCGGGTGATTTTGAAGTAGAAACGGTTGAAGAAATGCATGCGGCGATTGATAGCCTTGATGATATGAATGTCGACTTTATTAAAATTACTGATAGTGCGTTAACACCAGCGCTTTATTTAAAAGCGGTTAAAGAAGTTAAAAAACGTGGTTACCAAATATCGGGACATATTCCTTTTTCATTATCAGTCACCGATGTTTCTAATGCTGGATTAGATGCCATAGAACATATGACCTACTTATTAAAAGCAGCAGCTATTAATGAGCCTGAAATTTCAAGAAAAGTAGCGTCTGGCGAGCTTAGTTACCGTAGTGCTTTACCTATCATTACGGCAAATATTGATAAACAAACTGCATTAAATAAGTACGCAGTACTCGCTAACAATAATACGGCGGTTGTTCCAACCTTAATTGGTGGGCAAGTTATCGCTTATATTGATGAAGATAATCATCAAAATGATGAATTTTTAAATTATCTTGGTGAGGGACTTAAAGCGACTTATCAATGGCGTGTAGATAGAGCGAATAAAGATACTCCTGAGCAAAAAATAGCGCGTAAAGAGCGTTTTATAAAAACAGCTCAATTACTTGTGTTGGCACAACAAGCCGGTGTATCAATTATTGCAGGTACCGATGCTGGCTTTTTAAATTCTTATATTTACCCCGGCTTATCACTTCATCAAGAGCTTGCTATTTTTAGTGACTATGGCTTAACACCTTTACAAACGTTGCAGTCTGCAACGCTTGCCGGCCCTAAGTTTTTAGGTAAAAGTGAGCAGTTTGGTGAATTGAGTAAAGGTAAAACGGCAGATATTATTTTCTTAAGTGATAACCCGTTAACTGATGTGCGTAATACACAAAAACTTACTGGGGTGGTTTCACATAATCGCTATTACAATCAAGCTGTTCTTGCGCAATTAAAAGCGCGAGCCAAGCAACTTGCGAGTAATTGATAATTTGTTAACACGACTATTTATCAATTAAATAATCAAAACCGAGCGACCAGAAGTTATTTTCTAGCTTTTTCAACGGTCGCTCTTTTGAACCTGGGGCTGCGTTGTATAAAATAAGGTTAATAAGATCTGAGCTTACCGCAGGGTTACTATGAAAGTAATCATGTCCGATAAAACCACCTGATTTTGGTACTTTAATTAAACTAACATTACCGACAGAATTAAAGATGTTTTGCTCGTTTTTATTGACATCTTTTGTATTTAACCGGCCAAAGCTCAAGCCATTTGTTAACCATTGAGAAATGCCTAAGGCGCTATCTTCTTGAGAGGTATAAATAGTGATTTTTCCAAATGCAGGTCCAAATTGTTCTGCCATTAATCGTTGTTTAATAATGCCAAAATCTAGATCGGGAGCCGCTAAAATTAAGTTCTCAATACGTAAATATTTTCTTGGGTTTCCACCACTGGCTCTATTTTCTATTATCAGCTCTCGTAACGTTGTGGTGACTACATCTGTGCCACGGCTATGAGCAATGATATGAATTTTTTCTATTTCAGGGTTTTTAAATAGCAGTCGTAAGGTTTCTTTTAAATGGAAAATAGTAAATTGCCCCGACTCTTTATCGGCAAAATAGGCATTAAAACCTTTGGCAGCAGCAGGCCAAGAATATACCACAGGCACACCTTGTCGTTTCATAAAATGCCAAATACCTGCAAGGGTAAATACTGATTCATTAAAGGTATTATTAAAACCGTGAACAAATAAAATAACATCTTTTTTGTTACTGTTTTTTAAGCGCTGATTGATCTGGCTGTTGAGTCTATTTTCATGAAAAGACTTTCTCTCTAGAATTTCTTCGTCAATTTGAAGTCGATCTTCTACGATTTTAAATTTATAAGGTGATAAAGGAAAACGTCCTTGCTCGTCTACTTGCTCTAAAACATAAGTTAAATCGGCAGAGCGCTCTTGAAGGTTACTTTGCGCGAGTAACTCACTCCATGGTAGTGATTTATCACCAAAATTTACTTTGGCAACACCGTAGGCAATGGATGATGAGCGGCTTGCATCGTATGTAATGTTTTTTTTCTGCGAGGTGCCACGATCGGTAACATATATAAGCTCCATACTAGTTTCACGTAGGGCTTCAGGTATATCATTTTCTAAATAATGCGTGTTTACAAATACATTTGGTGTCGGCATTAAAGTAGGGTTGGAAGAACAAGCAGATAAAACTAAAAGTGAAAGGAAAATATAGCACTTACCTGTAAAGTGGAAAAACATATTTATTCCTTATTTTGCTATTTATAATGAGTGAGAAGCGTTTAATACAGAAGGTTGCTATAAAATTTTTATACTTAGGGTAATAACTTAAGCTAATAAAATATAGCAGACTTATACAGCCTTAGGAACTTTGTTGAGAGCTGATTTTGGTATCGTTGGAGCCTTAAGCTCTATTTTATCGAAAATTTGAGTGGGAACTTGAACGGGAATTTGATCGAGAATCTTATCGTGAATTGAACGAGAACTTGATCGTTAAATTGAATAACAATCGAGAAGAGGGGCTTATTATTTGAATCCAAGTTGTAAAAGCTCTCTCAACATGGATTTTAATCCTAGTTTCTCGTGAGAGAGCTTTAATATTTAATTTTATGCTAAATGAATGACTATCTTTCGTATATTTAAGCACTACGCTGTAAATATATTAGAAGTGGTTTAATAGTAATTTTTTATTTTATTGCTTCTTCAGTTGGAAAAGGGACTAAAATTACACGCATTGCTGGGCGCAACGCGATTAAAATAGTTTCTTTATCAACACTTGGATTAAGTGCTCTACGTAAGGTGAAGCCACTTATCATTGAAAACATTACTTCGATACGGCTTTCAAGCTCTATTTCACTGTGATCTTTTATTAAACTGCGTTCACCTGTTAATAGGCTATGCATTTTCTTTCTAGCGTAGTAGTCAGATTTTTGTAACTGTTCTGATACTTTATCGTTACGTGCAGCTTCGGCGAACATTTCTAAATTAAGTGCACTTTGATTTAAATCGCTATGATGATCAATTGCATGATCTAAACCATCGATTAGAATCGTGACTAAATCACCTGACTGGTCTTCAAATTCCTGAAAAATTGAGAACATTTTTTCCATATCTTGCTCAATAATCGATTCAATGATCGCTTCTTTACTGGCAAAGTAGTTATAAATATGGCCTGCACTCATTCCTGCTGTTTTGGATATTTCGGCCATCCCTGCACCGTGATAACCTTTACGTCTAAAGCAATCTGCAGCTGCGCATAAAACTTGTTCACGTCGAGCTTGCGCAATCGCAGGATCTGTTTGTCTTTTAGATTTTTCTTTCATTATAACTCCGAAAAGCATAGCTTTTCTTTTAACCTAATAATTATCATTAGTTTACATGGCCTTAAGTGCTGACCTCATGCGTTAAATCAACGAACTTAGTAAACTAATGATAAAGTAGCTAACATTGTGGTTTTAGCAGTTATTCACTCTGCTGTGTCGGTCGTTGCCAACCACCACCAACCGCTTTGTATAAGCTAATTTGGCTAATAATATAAGCTTGTTTACCACTAATAAGTTGCTGGCCAGCACTGTACCAATTACGTTGTGCATCCAGCACTTGTAAATAGCTATCAGCACCTTTTTCAAAGCGAGCTTCAGAAAGGGTAAAGGATACTTGATTACTGTTATACAGCTCTTCAAGTGCACTTAATTGCTGCATATAACCTTCTCTATCTGTAAGCGCATCAGAAACTTCTCTAAAGGCTTGTTGAATAGTTTGTTCATAGGTCGTTAAGGCAATTTCTTGCTGTGTTTGTGCAACATCTAAATTTGCTTGATTACGGCCCATATTGAATATAGGTATCGTTATTGAAGGAATAAAACTCCAGGTACCAGTACCGCCTGAAAACAAATTATCAAGATCAGTTGAAGCTGTGCCTGCATTTGCGGTCAGGGTAATACTTGGAAAAAAAGCTGCCTTAGCTACACCAATATTAGCGTTCGCGGCTAATAACTTAAATTCAGCTGCTTTAATATCTGGGCGTTGCTCAAGTAATTCTGATGGTAAACCTACGGGTACATTGGGAAAGTTTAATACTTCATCCAAACTTTCAACAGGTAATAACTCGGCTGAAACAGGCATACCCACTAATAGATCAAGCGCATTTTTATCACGTTTTAACATGCGTTGATAATTAGCTATATCAACTTTTGCCGCTGCTACAGTGCTTTGAACTTGTGCTAAGGTTAACTTTGATGCAGCCCCAAGTGCGTAAGTTTTTTCGGTTAACGCTAATGACGCTTTTTGGCTTGTTAATGTTTCCATCGCAAGCGCTAATTGCTCTTTATCAGCCGCGTAATTCAACCATGCACCAACTAATTCAGAGATTAAGCTAATTTTTACACTCGTTTGAGTTTGCTCTGAGGCATACAAGGTTTGTAGTGCTTGATCTGACTGATTACGAACTTTACCCCATAAATCTAACTCATACGCGGTCATACCTACGGTAGCTGAATAGCTCGAGCTGATTTGTGAATTACCTGTTGACGATAAATCGCCGGGTAAGCGCTGACGCGTACCTGAGGCAGCAATATCAAGTGATGGATACAAGCCTGAATCTTCAATTTGATAAAGCGCACGTACTTGCTGCACATTAAGGGCAGCAAGTTTAATGTCTTTATTATGAGTCAGTGTTTGTTCAATCAGTTTTTGCAGTTTTTCATTGGTAAAAAACTGCTGCCAGTGTAAATTGGCAATATCACCTTGTTCGCCTTGTACTGCATAACTTTCAGGTACTGGCAGTACAATATCTTCACGTGGTGGTGCCATTTGACAGGCACTCAGCACTACAACACTTAGACTGGCTAAACTTAATGTTTTGAATGTCATTATGATTTATCCTCAGTCACAGTTTTATGTTTACCAGGGAAGATTCGACGTACTAATACAAAGAATAATGGCACAAATAACACCACAATTAATGACGACGCTAACGTACCACCAATAACTGAAATACCAAGTGCATTTTGTGCACCTGAGCCAGCACTTGAAGCGATAGCAAGTGGTAATACACCACAAATAAATGCCATTGATGTCATTAGTATTGGACGTAAACGTAATTTAACTGCAGCAATCGCTGATTCAACTAATGGCATACCTTCATCCATTTTATGAATAGCAAACTCCACAATTAAAATCGCATTTTTGGACGCCAAGCCTATGGTTGTTAACAAGCCAACTTGTAAGTAAATATCGTTTGATAAACCAGCTAAGAAGGCCGCCACTGTTGCACCAAAGATGCCTAATGGTACAATCATCATTACCGCCGCTGGTACTGACCAGCTTTCATATAATGCCGCTAAACATAAGAATACGATTAATAGTGATAGGGCATATAACAATGGCGCTTGACCACCACTTAAGCGTTCTTCGTATGAAATACCCGTCCATTCAAAACCAATACCAGCAGGTAGGTTTTGCGCTAACTTTTCGATTTCATCCATCGCTTGTCCTGTACTATAACCAGGCGCGGAAGCACCTTGAATTTCCATTGCTGAAAAGCCGTTATAACGTTCAAGACGAGGTGATCCGTAAGTCCAATACGATTGAGCAAAAGCGGTAAATGGCACCATGTCACCATTACTATTGCGTACATACCATTTGTCTAAATCTTCAGGCACCATACGTGATTCAGCATTACCCTGCAGATACACTTTTTTCACACGGCCACGGTCAATAAAGTCATTCACATAACTACTACCCCATGCGGTAGATAATGTACTGTTGATATCTGATTGTGTTAAACCAAGCGCTTGCGCTTTGGCTAAATCTATATCCAGCTCAAGTTCTGGCTTATCTTCTTGGCCATTAGGACGAACACCAGCTAATATAGGGCTTTGAGCAGCCATGCCAAGTAACATATTACGTGCTTTGAGTAATTCATCGTGACCAAGCCCTACACGGTCTTGTAAAAACAAGGTAAAACCATTAGCGGTACCAAGTTCCATAACTGCAGGGGGCGGGAAT
This sequence comes from Colwellia sp. 20A7, assembly GCF_009832865.1. Classification (NCBI taxonomy): domain Bacteria; kingdom Pseudomonadati; phylum Pseudomonadota; class Gammaproteobacteria; order Alteromonadales; family Colwelliaceae; genus Colwellia; species Colwellia sp. 20A7. The sequence continues at coordinate 1,476,820 of NZ_CP047130.1, forward strand.
GCAAAAATAAAGGCTTCTTTTATGGTTGAGAAAAAGCCCATCGCTTTACCTGCAACAGCACGAACGGAAAGATTTGGATCTTGACGCTCATCCCAATGATTCAAACCAACAAAGCCAATAGCCGCATTTTGTCCAGAGCCAGCGAAACTAAAACCTGTTACCGTGAAAATTGAACGCACTGCATCAGACTGGTCTTCTAAATAATGACGCTCCATTTTTTGCACAACATTTAAGGTTTGTTCAGTCGTTGAGCCGGCCGGCAAACTGACTAAGTTGAACAAAATACCTTGGTCTTCATCTGGTAAAAAAGCTGAAGGTAATTGGGCAAAAATATAAATCATGCCGCCAACAATTAAGCCGTAACATAATAAAGAGCGTTTGCTTAGTTTAATCATACGACCAACAAAACTCTGTGCACCGGCATTCGTTTTATCAAAACCGCGGTTGAAGGCCATAAAGAAACGACCGATAAATGATGAATCATTATGTACATGGCTTGGTTTTAACATTGTTGCACATAAGGCAGGTGTTAAAATAAGGGCAACCAATACAGACAAACTCATTGCGGTAACTAAGGTGACGGAGAACTGTTTGTAAATAACCCCTGTGGAACCGCTGAAAAAGGCCATTGGGATAAATACTGCAGACAACACCATTGCGATACCGACTAAGGCACCTTTAATTTCGTCCATTGATTTACGTGTTGCTTCCAGAGGAGAAAGCTTCTCTTCTGTCATTACACGTTCCACGTTTTCAACCACAACAATGGCATCATCCACTAATAAACCAATCGCTAATACCATAGCGAACATAGTTAAAGTGTTAATTGAATAACCTAAGGTTTGTAGTACTGCTAACGTACCAAGTAATACAACGGGCACAGCAATTGTTGGAATTAAGGTCGCACGGAAGTTTTGTAAAAATAGATACATCACTAAAAATACTAAAATGACGGCTTCAATTAAAGTACTGACTACTTTTTCAATTGATAACTTAACAAAAGGAGTCGTGTCATAAGGAATAACCGTTGCTAAACCTTCAGGGAAAAGTGGCTCTAGTTCTGCAAGGGCAGCTTTAATCGCATCACCAGTATCAAGAGCATTAGCGCCACTTGCCAATTTAATACCTAAACCTGAGGCTGGTTTGCCATTAAAACGCGCTACAACGGCATAACTTTCACCACCAAGTGCTACGGTGGCAACATCACTTAAACGAACAACTGAACCATCAGTATTAGTTTTAACAAAAATATTTTCAAATTGTTCAGGCGTTTTTAACCGACTTTGAGCTGTCACTGTCGCATTTAATTGCTGCCCTGGCATTGCTGGTAAAGCACCAAGTTGACCTGCTGATACTTGTGCATTTTGCGCACTGATAGAAGCACTAATATCTGCGGGTGTTAGTTTATATTTTTGCAACAGATCTGGATCTAACCAGATACGCATGGCATATTGCGAACCAAATAGTTGTACTTCACCAACACCATTTACTCGTGAAACAATATCTTGCACATTGGATGCTACATAGTCACCAATGTCGATGTTATTCATGCTGCCATCTTCAGAAACAAAGCCGACAACCATTAAAAAGTTACGTGCAGATTTAGCAACAGATACACCTTGACGCTGAACTTCTTCAGGTAGTAACGGCGTTGCTAGGGCAAGTTTATTTTGTACTTGAACTTGTGCAATATCTGGATCTGTATCAGCATCAAAAGTTAGTGTTAATGTTGCTGAACCATTAGATTCAGACGTAGATGACATGTAAAGTAGGCCATCTAAGCCTTTCATTCTTTGTTCAATAACTTGAGTAACCGTATCTTCTAATGTACGTGCAGATGCACCCGGGTAGCTTGCTTGTATGCTAATCGTAGGTGGTGCAATTGACGGATATTGAGCAATCGGTAAACTCTTAATTGCAAGGACACCAGCCAACATAACAATAATGGCAAGTACCCAAGCAAAAATAGGTCGATCGATAAAAAATCGTGACATTTATATGCTCCGTTATTGAATTTTAGCGATTGATTCGGCTGGCACTGCATTAACAGAGGCACCCGGCGCTATTTTTTGTAAGCCTTCAACAATCACTTGATCGCCATCATTTAAGCCACTTGTTACTAACCAGTTAGAGCCTATGGTACGGTCAGTTTTTAGTACGCGCGCTTCAACGGTATTGTTTTTACTTACCACCATCGCTGTAGGTTCGCCTTTGCTATTACGGCTAACACCACGTTGCGGTACTAAAATTGCGTCAGTTTTAACACCTTCAACAATGACAGCTCTAACATACATGCCTGGTAACAGTAACTTTTCAGGGTTTGGAAACTCAGCTCGTAAGGTGACAGAGCCAGTGCTTGGGTCAACCGTCACTTCAGAAAACTTTAATGTGCCTTTATGAGGATATACCGAGCCGTCTTCCATTTTTAGCTCAACCTTTGATTGTGCCGTAAGATCTCTATCTAAATCACCGTTAGCAATGGCTTTTTTCAAACGCGTTAATTCACTGCTCGATTGAGTAAGGTCAATATAAATTGGATCAAGTTGGGTTACCGTTGCTAATGCAGTTGCTTGATTAGCACTTACCAAAGCACCTGCAGTGACAGTAGACTTACCAATTTGACCACTGATAGGTGATGAAACCTTACTGTAGTTAATGTTAATTTGTGCTGTTTTAAGTTGCGCTTGTGCAGTGAGTAAGTCAGCTTGTGCACTTTTATAATTTGCATCCGCTTCATCAAAATCTTGTTGACTAACTGCTTTGATTTTTAGCAAATCTGAATAACGATCTGATTTAGCTTTTGCATTAGCGATGTTTGCTTGCGCTTTAGTGATAGCTGCTTTACTGGTAGCTATTTGTGCTTCAAATGTTGCAGGGTCAATTTGATATAACGCTTGACCTTTTTTCACTTCGGCACCTTCAGTAAATAAGCGTGTTTGTACAATACCATTTACTTGTGGACGAATTTGCGCTACTTGTGATGCTGTCACTCTACCTGGCAGCTCTTTTGTAAGCGTTAGTGGCTGGCTTGTTAATTTAATAACGCCAACAGGGGTTGGTTGCTTAGCTGGCGCATTTGCCTGCTGATTTTGTTCGCAACCGGATAAAACAATTGCACTTGCCAAAGCAGTGACAATAAAAATAATGACGCGTGAACGCTGCATGTTAACCAATCTCTCTTTTAGGGTGAACGTTCATTCTAATTTAATTATTGTGGATTTCCAACATTATTAAACAATTTTTTTTAAGAAAAATAATTTTATTTAGTGAGTTTATTCACTTGTTAATCATTCAATTAGGTGCGGTACCCATGATGCTAATAACTAGCAGATTCTCATTTAAAGCGTCGATTACAAACTATTGTGTAGATTAAATTTAACGTCAGTAGAGTAATTACTTTAAGTTGATGATTTTTTCTATCGAAAAATTAATGAGTTATATAGGATACGTTAACTAGGTTTATTGAGGTGAGTTAATACGATTACTGACAATGAATGTTTTAGTTATATTGTTGTTGTGCTGAAAGCGTAGAAATTACTACTACATCAAAGTGATTTTATATTCACAATAACAGACTAAAAATAATATATTTAACAAAACATGTTGAGTGTAAAATATAAACGATTTAACCTTAAGTTATACTCAACAATGCCGATACACTTTTATAAGCGTTAACTAATGAAGGTAATACCATGAACTCACCCATTAATAGTGTTAATACCGTAATGGCAAAAAATCCCTATAGCCAAGATGCTAGTGCTATGGCTAAGTCGAAAGGCAGTGATAATAGTGTTGAAGAACAGCATACAACAGGTAAGGCCGGTGAAGTGCAGGAGTCTATTGCGGTTTCTCAAAAGAAACAGCTTAATGCCGCCATTATTGAATCAACGTTAGAATTTAGTAACTCACTTGGTGATCAACCTTTATCATTAGCATTGAAAACCGCTTTACAAGGTATTAATGAAGCATTGCAAGCAAGTGGTGTTGAAAGCAGTGTGGAAGATGCTTATGAGTCTGGCCTTGATTTTAGTCCTGAAGCAACAGCAGAGCGCATTGTGTCTTTTAGTACGCAATTTTTAGGTGCTTTTAGAGAGCAAAATCCTGATATGAGTGAAGAAGAATCTCTCAATGCATTTATGGATGTTATTGGTAGTGGTATTGATCAAGGTTTTGGTGAAGCGAAAGACATATTGGGCGGTTTGAATGTATTAGAAGGTGAAGTAAGTGATACGATTGATACTACTTACGATCTTGTTCAAAAAGGGTTACAGGCCTTTGTTGATTCATTGAATGAAAAAGAAGAAGAGAGTACTACTGAGTAATATGCTTGGTTCTTATCGACCATTTTTCATTAGTTATTGTGATACTAAATATATTTAAGGAGTCAAAGGTAAATCATCTTTGACTCCTCCTTGAAATTTTCTAGAGTCAAACCTCAATTACTTTTTATGATTAGGTTAATGGTTTTAGTCATTACAAATCACTCCGCCATCCCATTCCTGATTCTTCCATTAATCGTTCGTATACACCTTCTATATTAAGTGGCAGCCAAGCTTCATATTGTCTTAAGTCTTTAAATTCACTTAACTTAACATTTTGTTTTATTTCATCAAGCGTTTGGCCAGCTAAAATACCTTCGATTACTTTACTGTACAGTTGTTCTAGGTAACGTAAATAGCGTTTTACATCATCCTTATCCCCCATGTCAGCATGACCACCAACAAAGGTATTAAAGTCATAATTAAGTACCGTTTTAGTTGAATTTATCATGCCTTGAATATCGTAACTCCACAGTTTTTGCCATGGCATTCTACCTATCATTATCCAATCAACTACAAATAAGGTTTGTTGTTTTTCAAACAACATACTTATTGAGCCACGACCGTCATTTGGGCCATGGTAATTAAGTTTAACGCTTGAACCTCCTAGCGTAAGTATTAGTTCGTCATCGAATACTAGATCAGGGGTGACTGTTTTCATTTTAGTATTTTTAATATCTTGCGCACTTAACTTATGAGCAACGAAGGTTGTATGCGGACTTTTAAATACTTCTGCACCGTAAATATGGTCGCTGTGATTATGACTATAAATGACATATTTAACAGGTACATTAAAACGCGTTTTAATTTGTTCGTTAAGCCAAGTAGCTGCTTTTTTATTGAGAGGGTCGGTAACAATGGCACCTTGAGGTGTGATCAAAAATACTGAGCGGTGCCTATCATCTATAAAGCGGTATAAGCCACTACCTAATTCTTCAATTTCAAGCGCTTGTGCGGTAAAACCTACAATAAGTAGTATTCCTGTTAATAGTTTTATTAGTGACCTTTGCATACACCATTCCTTTGAATAGATAAAATTTAATAAGCTTGTTAAAAGTAGAGTGTGCAAACCCATAAAAAATTTCAGCTGATTAATTTAAGTGAACTAATTTAAATGAATTATGTTCGAATATTAACGTTAGTATTAATTTAATTGTGAATAAATACTACAACTACATAATTGCCCTACATTTGGTGGTTAAGCTAATGGAAATAAATTATTAACGTTTAATTTTTAAAGTTAATTTTGACTGTTAATTTTTGACGTTGAATTCTTAATGTTTAAGCATAACTTCTTGGGGGTTAAAATGATGAAAAATACTTGGGCGCTTTTATTTATTGGAGTATGTGGTTTATCACTAAGTGGATGTAATAATGGTGGTGAATTAACCCAGCAATATAGTGATACTAACGCGTTTACTTTAATAAGTTCTGCTATGGTCGATGGAGGTAAATTACCTGTTACTTATACTTGTGATGGCGAAAGTGTTAACCCTCCTTTTAGTTGGAGTGGCGCACCTGAAACTACAAAATCTTATACCTTGATTATGCATCATAATGCACCAGATGGTGTTCATTGGTACTGGACGATGTACAACATCAATGGGGATGCCACACAAATAAATAGTACTGAAACACTCGGTTTATTGGGTAGTAATAGTGTTAACGATATAAACGAATATGCGCCACCATGCTCTAAAGGTCCTGGAGTGAAAAATTATACTTACACTATTTATGCTTTGTCTGAGCCGGTTACTTTTCCAGAACGTAGTGTTTCTAATGGGCATGAAAAAGTAGATAGAGAAACATTGTTAGCCGCAATGAAAGATATCACGTTAGATTCTGCACAAATGACGGTCAGTTATGAGCGTGATAGCCAGGGCTCAAAAGGTGAGAGGCTATCAAATAAACGTTCAAATGAAGGTATGAAAAAAGGCGATGAAAAAAGACCTAAACCTGCACCTTTTATTCAACCTGACTTATCTAAACATATTGATTCTGCCCGTTGTACAACAATTCAAGAATCGATAAGTGACGCAGGTTTTGATAAAAATGTTGCTGTGATCTGTGATGAAACTTATGCCTACATTGCCTCTTCTACGTATCCAGAACATGAGATGATGACGGGTATTACCGGTACTAATGAACAAATCCCAGTACCTGCACAAGGTTATGCAGCACCGATTAAACTTGAGCCTAAAAAAGCCGATACGTTAACGACTATTGATGCTGCTGTTGGCGTTGCCGTCAATGGCGTACCTATTTATGATTATTCATCGCAAGGTGAATTAGATGTCAGTCAATACGATGCTAAACACGATACCTTAGTGTTAGGACAGTTAGATAACTGTGGTGGTCATTCTGGTCGAGGGGACGGCTACCATTATCATGTATCACCTACCTGCATGATTGATACGATGACAAATAAAGACGATAACACCATTATTGGTTGGGCATACGATGGCTACCCGCTTTATGGTGACAAGAACCCTGATGGTAGTGAAATCGCCAAAGGTGATCTCGATGTGTGCAATGGTCAAGCAGACGATACTTTTGGTTATCGCTATCAAACATCAACTACACCACCTTATATTATTCAGTGTTTAGTTGGTGAAGTTGATACCGCTAAATTGCCTAGAGTTGCTCCATTAAGTGGCGATACGCAAGGGATAAGAGCCGATCTTCGTCCACCTGCTGGCGGTGTTGAAAATTTAACTCACACTGTATCTGAAGATGGCAGTCGAACTATGCGTTATTCATATCAAGGTGAAGACTATTTTACGACTTATACATCATCAAATCAGGGGGAAAGCTGTTACGACTTTACACAAAAAACCATTAGTAATGGTGGCAAAGTTGAAAAAGGAACTTTTTGCAGAAACAGTGATCAGGCAAAAGCTGAACCAGCTAAAAATTTAAATGCTAGCCAAAAAGACCGACCTGAACCTAAGCGTAAGCAAAATGTGCTGACGCCATTAGTCACTGTTAATGCTACTAATCCAAAAATTTCAGGTGAACATAATTTTAAACTAGAAGCATGGGCTGATAACTGGTTTGCTGCTTATGTTGGTGAAAATCTTCTTATTGAGGATTCAGTTTCTATAACCACTGAGCGTTCTTTTAATGCGGAGCGAGTTATCTTTTCTGAAGATTATCCTATCCAGCTTAATTTGATTATTAAAGACTTTAAGCAAAATGATTCAGGGTTAGAGTACATAGGTGCCAGAAACCAGCAAATGGGGGATGGCGGTTTTATTATGCAAGTAACTGATATAGATACTAATGAAGTTGTTTCTGTTACAGATAGTAGCTGGAAATGTGAAGTACTTCATCGAGCACCTCTAAACAAATTATGTGAGCAAGAATCGAATCCTGTTGCTGGTGAAGGCTATTGTACTTTTATGTCTAAAGAAGCGCCGAGTCATTGGTTAATGGCTGATTTTGATGATTCGTCTTGGTCTAGTGCAACTGAACATAATACTGCCTCGGTAGGCCCAAAAGATGGTTATAACGAGATAACTTGGAATGAAAATGCTCAGATAATTTGGGGTGATGATCTTGAAACCGTCAATACATTAATTTGTCGTGCAACCATTGAGCAACCTGAATCTCAACAGTAATAAATAACCTAGGTAATAATAATGACATTAGTTAAAAAGTTGAAATGTACAAAAACCTTGCGTGCTTTAATGTTTGCTTGTATTGGTTCTTTGATAACGCTTAGCGCATCTTTGAGTGCTCATCTTTTAAATGAGACAACCGCGCAAGTTATTTTAAGAGATGGACAAGTTGAAGTAAAAGTCTACACAGATCTAGCGCATTTTAGCGCTGCTCTACAAAGTGATCAGGCTTGGTTGTTAGGCGATATTGATGCCGTAATGCCTGAGAATTTAAATAGTAGCCAACAAGAAACCTTCATTATTAATGCGCTTAAACAAAAAATGCTTTTAATGGTAAATGGAAAACCGTTAAGTGTTGAAGTCGCTTATTTAGGAACCATTGTGGATAAAAATGATGCTGACACCAGAGAAATTATTTTTCAAGCAAGACATAGTTATTCCAAGGTAACTGAACTCTCGGTTTCATTTCATAAAAGTTTAGGAGCTGTGCATACCAGCTTTGTTAAACCACAATATAAATTACTCAGCGTTGGCGAGACGGCTCATATGGTTTTTTAAAAACTTCGACTATATAGCATCGTCTATAGATAATTGGCTTATTTAACTACGACACTAAAATCGGACTTAAGTAAGCCTTTTCTTTTATGAAAACCTTAATTGTAGGCATATAGCCAATATGCAATACTGCTACCAAGCATAAAATCATGAACCTAAAGAACAGAGAACCCGTGAAGTTAATCCATAAATTCTTTTTAGCTTTTTTCATCACCAATATTACCTTAGTCGGCCTAATGTTTGTGTTTATATACATGAACTTTTCGTCTGAGTTCAATAACTTTGTTAAGCAAGAAGAGCATAAGCATCTTTCACAGGTAAAGGTGCAATTAGTTCAGCTGTATTCTGAATTAGAGTCTTGGGAAGCTATCACGCAGAACACGCAATTATGGCGCTCTATTGTTGCCCCTAAAAAGCAAAGCACGACAAAAACTAAACAACAAAATGATGATGATTTTACTAACAATAAGGCTAGTGCTATTACCGGCGTTGATAATAAACCACCGTCGTTATTATGGTTAAACATTCCTGCTGATTTACTCCAAACGGGTAAACGTATCAGTTTGTATAATGAAAATAAGCAGGTTGTAGTTGGTAGGGCTGATATAAATGAAAACCCTTATACAGAAGCGGTTACATTAAATAACAATGTAATTGGTTGGATAGGGTTAGTCCCTTCAAACTTGGTTGAAAACAGCCCAGCAGAAGCTTTTTTGTCGGCACAGCTTCATAATTATTTACTGATCACATTATTTGTTATTCTACTGGCTTTTATTATGGCGATAGTTTTATCTAAGCATTTAATTAAGCCGATAAAACAAATTGTTGCCGGCACAAATGAACTTAATAAAGGTAATTTCGCTAGCAGAATAAAACCGCTGACTCAGGATGAATTGGGCACACTGTCTAATAACTTTAATGAGCTAGCCGGCACCCTTGAACACAATCAACAAATGCGATTTCAATGGGTTTCAGATACTTCTCATGAATTAAGAACGCCGCTAACGGTATTACGCTCTCATTTGTTAGCTGTACAAGATGGCGTTTTTGTTGCCGATGAAAAGCGTATTCGTTTATTGATCAGTCAGGTTGATAATTTGAATCATATTGTAGATGACCTTGCTCAATTAGCTAACAGTGACACGGCTAGCTTAACTTACCATAAGATTGATGTTGACGTGATTCAAGTGTTTCAACAAGCAATTGAAAGTTATACAGCTCGATTTACAGAGCACAAGTTATCACTTAATTGCCAAGCCTTAAAAAATGCAGGGCTCTGTCTTGTTAGTGGTGATAAAGATAGATTACAGCAGTTATTTTCTAACTTACTTGAAAACACTTGCCGATATACCGATAAAGGGGGTCAGGTAAGTATAGAAATTAATAAGTGTGATAGTGAGTTAGAGATTGTTTTGCAAGACTCAGCACCAGGTGTTTTACCCGAAGAGCAGAGTAAACTCTTTGAACGTTTCTATCGTGTTGAAAAATCTAGAAATAGAGACTTTGGTGGCTCTGGGCTTGGATTATCATTATGTAAACAAATAGTAGAGGTTCACGGCGGTGATATTTCATTACAAGATTCACCGTTAGGTGGTTTAGCCGTAAAAGTCACACTTCCTCTTGTAGGTTATAGTAATGACAATACATAAAATACTGATTGTTGAAGATGAAGAGCACATTGCTGAAGTGCTTATCGCTTATTGCAAACAGCAAGGTTATAGCACTGAACATTTTAATAGCGGGCAGGGCGTTGTTAATTTTGTAAAACATAATCATGTTGATTTAATCTTGTTAGATTTAATGCTGCCAGAAGTAGACGGTATTACGATATGTAAAGAAGTAAGATTGTTCTCGAATGTACCTATTATTATGGTCACGGCTAAAAGTGAAGAAGTAGATAGATTGCAGGGATTAAACCTTGGTGCTGATGACTATATATGTAAACCTTTTAGTCCTAAAGAAGTTATCGCAAGAATACAGGCAGTGCTAAGAAGAGTTGATAAACCTGCAGCAAATGTTATTCATCAGGCAGGCTTTGAGGTACATAAAGAAGACTATGTTGCTTTGCTTAAAGGAAAGGATATTGGTTTTACTGCGGTTGAATTTAAAATCTTTCTGCTATTCATCACCCAAGCTGGCCGTGTATTTACCCGTGAAGATATTATTAACACACTTTATAACCAAGCTTTAGAAATGTCGGATCGCAATATAGATAATCATATTAAAAATATACGTAAAAAGATAAACCACATTGAAGAAGGTTTAAATCCAATCTCTGCAGTTTACGGTGTTGGTTATAAATTTAAATAAGGGTTTTATCTAATTAACTGTACCTTTCGGTAAGGTTTGACTTAAACTGTACCGTTAAGTACAATTGCACAATAGTTGGTTGTTTAATTTGGAGTCATTGTGACTAGCGGTAGAAAAAAATTATTTGATGAAAATACGGCTTTAAATGCTGCCATGGATGTATTTTGGCAAAAAGGCTATGTTGGTGCTTCTCTTGCTGATTTAACTAAGCGTATGGGAATCAATAAGCCGAGTATGTACAGTGCTTTTGGTAATAAAGAGGCGTTATTTGTTAAAGCGACTCAATGTTATATTGATACTAAAATGAAGCCACTAATTGCCTTGCTTTTTGAAGAAAACGTGACGCTAAAAAAACGTTTGAAAAATCATATGATGTCTATTGTATCTATGCAATGTGATACAAGTGATGCAAAAGGTTGTTATTTGGCATTGTGTCAGTCAGAACTTGTTAGCGGTGATATTCCTGAACAAGCCGAGCAGTTGCTTAAAGAAGCCGATGCTATGCCAATTCAAGTTTATACCGAGTTGTTTAATACTGACGTTGAGGCTATTAAATTAGGGCTAAATAACAATGCCCAGGCCAACGCGTTAAGTCTATACACTGTATTAAAAGGTACTGCTTCGATGGCGCGCTCAGGTATTGATAAGTCAGCACTTGAATATAGTATTGATAGCATTCTTGTTGGTATAGGTGTTCATTAAGCCGAGCTAATGAATTTAAGTAATTTAAGTAAGACTAAATCAGCTAAGCAAGATTGATTTAGAGTTTAAGATTAATAGGAATTATATATGGTAGACAAGCTCAAAATAGATATCATTTCGGATGTTGTTTGTCCTTGGTGCATTATCGGTTACAAAAATTTAGCACAAGCAATTACTGAATTAGGTGTTCAAGATCAAGTTGAAATTGAATGGCAACCATTTGAATTAAACCCTGATATGCCACCAGAAGGTGAACATTTAAGAGAACATTCAGCGAGAAAATACGGCTCTACACCAGAAAGTAGTGCTAAATTTAGAGTTGAAATGGCAGAGCGTGGCAACGAGGTTGGTTTTCAATTTAACTTTTTTGAAGAAATGAGAATAGTGAATACTCGCGATGCTCATGTCATGTTGGAATTTGCTAAAGATTACAATCTTCAAACAGCATTAAAGTTACGATTATTCGCTGCTTGTTTTAGCGAACAAAAAGACATCTCAGACCGTGAAGTACTTATTAAAGAAGTCGTTGCTGTTGGTTTAGATGAGAATGAAGCAAGAGTTATATTTGAAAATAAAAGTGCGATTAAAGAAGTTCAAGAAAAAGAAGTAGAATGGCAGCGTATGGGGATTACATCAGTACCAACCGTAGTCCTTAACCGTAAAGTTGCAGCAGCAGGCGCACAACCTGTGGAAGCATTTAAGCAATTCATTATGTCAGAATTGCAAGCTAGCTAAGCGAGTATTAGGAATAATAAGTGAGTTTTGTCGTCAACATCAGTAATTAAGCGTTGATTTCAAAACTGACTTATCGTTAATCTATGTCAGTATGGAACATATCATTTATTAAGAGCAATTAAGTCGCGGGTTTATTATCCATAAAAAAGTTCACGTTATTTAAGTCAACCATGTAGTCACGTTTCACGTGCTTATTGTTTTCTAGTTTATCTAAATCACCAATCAATGTTACTAATTTATCATGAGCGTGATGACTGGTTCTTTCATAATCTTCAGGCTTTCCGGTGTAATCAACACGCTCTGTTTCCTTTTTATCATGACTACTTTCATTCTTTTCCAGCCAAATATCGTTAATTTGTCGAATACTGCTCTCATTTGTTATTCTTTCAACAAGTGCCGTTTCTAATTCATACTGATTTGTTTTTGGGTTAAATTCATATGTTTCTTTATCAATATCTACTTGGTGTTCTTGATCAAGACCGACTAGTTCTTGCTTTTTAACCGCGGTATTAATGTTATAACTTTCAGTTTTATCATAATTATCTGGACGAGTACCTTGATAATCAAAGTGAGAATTAACGGTTTTATTTTGCGTTATGCCGTTTAATTCACCTGATTTATATTGCTCGGTTACCTGACTTAATTCTACGGCACTTTTAGGGTGTACAGATCGAGGTCCTTCTGGCTCTGACGTAAATGCAAATTTTGCGTCAAAATCAGCTAATTTAGAAATACCTGTACCTAATGTATTATCGGCGTCTTCACCAAGGCCTTTATAACGAGGATCATTAGTCACCATGTTATCAACTAGATCGGCGACCATTTCTCTGCCATTGGTGAATTCGTGTGCGGCAACTGATTCTATATTGCTATAGCGCTCGGCTGCTGATGACATACTGGTAAAAGCGTCTTTAAATACAGCAAAGCCTTGTTGCATACGAGCATCATTTTGCTTACCAAATGCAGAGTTTGCTTTACTGTCATTACTATTAAAGCGGCTGTCTTCGAGGCTTTTATCTAATGTGTTTAAGTATTGCTGCATTTGTTCTACGTCTTTACCACCAAAAATAGACATGTCTAGTGAGAAATCTATTTCGGTAACACCTGCGTTTGACTTAAACGAAAGGGCTTGTGTATCATTTTTTTCATCAAAATTATAACTGAGTTCAAAGCTGTTTTCTGAACTGGCAACGTGTTGATTTTCCGTTGTTGAAAAAGCAACATCAAAACCTGATAGCTGTTCATTGTTGAAGTCAGCTAAAAAGTCTAAGTTAAATTGAGCTTGGCCTGGAGGTACATATTTATTGTATGAACTTTGCCCAAAAGAGTTTGCACTGACTTTAAAAAATTCATCAGCCATTTCGCCAACTTCTGACAATATTTGGTTGAGTGCTTGATGCTCAGCTTCTGACAAATCACCGTCTACTTCATAGCTAATACCAAAATTATCAACCGCTTCACCTGTTGCTTCGTTATAACCTTGAGCAGAGTTAAAGATTATATTAACAACGTCGCCTTCTTTCGTTTTCACTGAGAGTTCAAAGCGATTGCTGTCGTCACCTTCATTTACTTTGCGATAGCTGCTTTCCATTAACGGGTGTAACATGCGTTCAACGCGCTGTTCACTTGATGCTAAAAATGATTCTTGTTCATGTCCTAGCTGTCCTAAACTCGATAATATATCACTGGTATTTGCGTAAGCGCCGTGAATATTTTCTACCGACTTATTCAAACGTTTCATTAATTCGTCGCTATTCTCGTTCTTATTCAACCCTTCTTGGTGGCTGCTTAATACGGTACGTACAGCTAATTCTTCGGGAGAAATATCATAGTTAACAGTAGCGGGTTGACTCGTTAACGTGATAATAGAAGCAAATTCTTGTCTGAGTAATGTTTCAACTTTTTCTTCATCAAATTGACTTAACAATTCTTGAGCCATTTCTGGTGCAATATTTTTAAGCTCATCGGTGAGGGTGTGAGCTACATCATTGATTGGTTGGGCAATGGATGCTATTAAGTTAGGCGAGCTATTTAATACATTGTTAATCATGATTTTTTAATGCTAAGTTAAAGTTAACTATGTATCGGCAATAAGAAATAAACCTTAAGCTTTTTAAGGTATTAAAATTGATAGCTCTTTAAATTCATCATATATTACTTTTTATGTAAACATAACTTTGTCCTAGTTTTAAATCAATAAACAGATAGTTTTTTATATTGACGACGCTATATAATAAGTAATTACTTAACTAACGTTTTCTCCGCTGTAGTCTAAAATAAGAGCAATATTGTATGGACGTACTGAATCTTGATATACCGTTTGATTGTCGATTTACCTGTTGGTTTTGTGGTGAAGGATCCCATCAAACGATTGTCACCACATTAGTCACACACCAAATGGTTAATATACCAATCTGTGATGAGTGCAAATCTTACCGATGCCATAATGAAGCAAGTTCACTCGTAAGACTTGAAAAGCTTATTAAAGATAAAATAGTAAAACAAAGTGCTAAAGCGTTATCAATAGGAGCTAATTGGACTGAAAAAGAACTACAAGAATCTGAACTAATAGGCAGTGCATTTGATGGCTTTAAAAAAAGTGGTTGGCGAATGTTCTTAATTGCGCGTGATCGCGTTAATTACAGTGGTTGGGAGCTGTCTATTGATGGCGTTACTATTGAAAATACAGCAGAGGATGAAAATTTTGAGTTTGATGGCCTTACATTCACAAGCTTTATCAGTATGTTGGATTATTTAAGTAGTACTTTTTCATTAAATAAAGAGTTTTTAGAACAAGTATTAACCCTTTATGGTGATAATCGTGCAATAGAGGCGGTAAAGTTTTGTCGATTAGTGCCTAATGAGTCAAAGTCTGAACGTGACAAAGCACTAGAAGACTTGATTGAATCTTTTAAAGAAAAAGAAGCACTCAAGCCGTAGAGCACGCATTATAAAGTTAGCTAACGACTTTGCTGTTTTTATTTAGCTAACTTTGCCTTTATTGCTAAGTAAATTCCTGAAAAGATAAAAAGAATGCCAATTAGATGAAAAGTATGAATTTGCTCATTTAGAAAAATAGAAGAGAGTAATAAGCCAAATAATGGCATTAAATGAATAAATAACCCTGCTTTTACTGCGCCTATATCGGCAACACCTTTGTTCCAAAAAATATAAGCAAGGATAGAAGGGAAAATGGCCATGTAGAGCACTGCGTATGTGCTCTTACTTCCCCATACAATATGCTCAGCAAAGTAAAATTCTACCGCAGAAAAAGGCAGTAATATTAGTGAACCAATAAGTACAGTTACACCAAAAAAAGTAAAGCCATCAAGTTCAGCAGGGCGCCAACGTAATAATAATGAGTAAATAGCCCAGCAGAGTACGCCAGTTAATACATATAAATCACCTACATTAAATGACAATGAAAGTAGGTTCGATATTTGACCTTGTGTTATCAGCATTAAAACGCCAACTAAAGATATAGTAACTCCAATCCATTGCTGAATAGATACAGGCTCTTTTAACCAGACGGCAGACAATATCAGAATAAATATCGGAATAGCTGATTGTAATATTGTAGCATTAGACGCGTTTGTGCTAGTAAGGCCTATGTAAATAAAGGTATTGAAACAGGCGACACTAAATATTGCGAATACCGTCAGCATTTTCCAATGAGTTATTATTACGGCTTTGTGTTTAATAAGCCTTGGTATTAAAAAAGGCAATAGAATCACCAATGCTAATGTCCAACGAAGCTCTGCCATAACAATAGGTGGCAATACTGAGTGCATTGCTCGTCCTATAACAAAATTTCCTGCCCAAAATAAAGTGGTCAGTATTAAAAGTAAGTAGGGCATTGCAGTCTCGTTGAGTTATGTCGAAGATAAAATAGAATATTTGAAAATGGTTGAAACACTGTAGCCATAATCAATGCTAATAATTAAATAACACTAGTAACTAGTTATTGGGATTATATCAACATTTGATCATTGGCTTCTTGTTATTTGACTATTGTGTGACAAAAAGCATAACTAAGCATAATTAGGCAAGCTTAATGAATCAAACATAGTGAGTTAAGCATAGTAAGCTAAGCCGATTGACCTAGCCATTATGATCTTAACGTAAGTGTTACAAGCACAATACCATGATCGGTACTCTCACCATCACGTTCAAAAATAGGATTAATTAAATGACGATCGTAAGTTTCATGTGCGCTAACTTCATAAAGACTGTCGTGATAATTAGCATCAAATTCACAAGATAATAAAATGTAATCGAGTACAGAACTCCCTGCGCCAAAATAATGTGTTGGCGTACGGGCTGCTTTCACTTCATTTACTTCAGTGTCTTCATGTGAAAGCACGGCTTGAAATAAGTCCCAAGCGTCATTTAAGCAATATTTAGCAAGATAAGCATCACGATCAATGGTTGATACAAAACGTAAAGTGTTGGTGAGTAAATGACTTAATACACCATCGGCTAGGGTATTATTAAAATCGCCCATCAATACCATTGGCTGATTAGTTTCTTCACGGCGCTTTATCATCTCCATCATTAATAATGTCGCTTCACTACCACGTTGCACCGTTGAACCCCAACTACCCGCTATTTGTGCCTTTAGGCTTTCAATAATTGTTTGCTCAGGCGACCAGTTATTATTTTTCTCATCCAGTTCAATCATTGAACGTTTAGATTTGAAATGCACTACATAACAATCACAGTTGCCTAAATGAGGAATATTAATAGTTGCTCTTAATACTTTACGATTAAAAGAGAAGTTACTGGTTAAACCTAATGTTTGGGCAAGCTCAATGTTGGGCTCTACCGCGATTACCTCAACAATAGGGAAGCGAGAAGCAATAGCGACAACAGGGCGCTGATAAATAAAATCATCAATGATTTTTGGTTGATCAACGACAGCAAAATATTTATAGCCCTGACTAGCAACTAATTCTTTTAATGCATCAGGGCTGAATACTTCCTGAAAGCCAATAATGTCAGGCTGATATTCACGTAAATATTCACTAATCCAACGTTGTTTTTTTTGCCATTGTTCTGCACTAAGAATGCGCTCAAATTCATAAGCGGCGTTTGGTGGTTCAAGGTAATTAAATAAATTGAATGTGGCAATTTTGAGCTCTGTATTGACGACTAAACCTATTAAAGATGAATCATCAAGGGATATTGTTTGGGTATTCGTTTGATCTTTATGATTGATAAAATTAACTCTACTAAATAATAAGGAAAAAATTAAGGTGGAAACTAGGGAGCTGAGCAATAGTAAAAGCAAAGATAATAATAAATGATTATTTAGCCTATAGTTGAGCTTATAGTTCAGGCTACAGGTTGCTTAATACGCTCAATAAAACTTTTACATCATGATTGTATTTCTTATCACAATCAATGAAAGCGCTAAGTTCATTATCAACTAATTTATTATTTATGTTGTACTTTTTTAAATAAATTCATCTTTTAACAACATATAAAGATTGGTAAATATATAAAATACAACTATGCTTTTAAAAAGCTAGTATTAATAAAGTAATTATTTCGTAATATTAACAAGCCTACAATATTAATTATATCTGATAAATATTCCCACCAAGGTTTTTTTCAATATTACTATTAATCTAGTAAATGGCTAACCATTAATGGCATTAAATGAATTTTAAAAACAGTATCCTGAAGAAAAGTAAATTAAAGCCTAATGAAACACAGAAAACTAATCGATTTTCTGTGTCAATGAAACTCAATGTCGTTAATGTTCTTATTATTATCTCAAGTCTAATAAGTATTATTGGCGCGTATGAAATTCAAATGGGCGGAAAAATGCATGAATTAAATTATTTTCATCAAAAATATATTACCCAGTTAGTTAAAACCGTAAAATCATTTGAAGCGGAGTCAATTTCTGTTGATGAAGTACGAAAAGACATAATGATGGTGAGAGAACAACCTATTCAATGCCTAGAATTTGTAGGCTCCTTTGAATTATTGATTATGAAACTAATAGGAACAAAAAACATACTACAAGTTTGTCATGATGATCTTGAAATTGCAGACAACCTACTACAAAAGATACAAGAGTTTGAAACCAAGGTGTTTGATAAAAAAACACTGACTAATTTTCTGTATCAAGGAATTAATGGATTTGAACACAGTGGAATGAGGTTTGAGCCCTTAGTAAGTAAAACTGTTGGCATACTTTTTTTTATTGTCATTAGTATCTTAATTACGAAAGCTTTTCTTGTGCCTTTAATTGGCTTGGTGCTTTCAAATAGTGTTGCTAAAGATTATCAATTATTATTAAAAACAAAGACTAATTTAGAAGAAGAAAAACAACGTAATGCACTTATCCAATCCGAGCGTGTTGAATCGCTAACTATTATGGTTGCGGGTATGGCTCATGAAGTTAATACGCCTATTGGCATAAGTATTACGGCTAACTCCTATTTAGGCGATACATTGAGTAACCTGCGCGAATCTTATGAAAATCAAGAGTTAACCAAGAGTAAATTTGATAACTTTATTATGGAAATGGAGAAGAGCAATAATCTTGTTACTAATAACCTTTCACGGACCGCTAAATTAGTGAAGAGCTTTAAAGAAGTATCAGTAGATCAATTTGTAGATGAACTACAAAATATTAAATTTAAATCATACATAGAACAGATATTAGTCAGCTTGATCCCTATTACCAAAAACTCAAATGTTAAATTTAAATTATGCTGCGATAATAACTTACAAGCTACTATTTATGGTGGAGTGTTTAGCCAAATATTTACCAACCTTGTCACTAATGCTATTCATCATGCTTTCCAACATAAAGAGGCCGGAATTTTATCTATTTCAGTTAAAGAATCATCTTCAAATGAAATACACTTTTCATTTGAAGATGATGGCTGTGGAATTTCTGAAATAGATAAAATTCATATTTTCGATCCCTTTTTTACCACTAAAAGAGGCGAGGGTGGCACTGGTTTAGGCCTTCATATACTGCATAACCTTGTGACGGATAAATTAAAGGGAAGCGTAACATGTACAAGTAAAATTGATGCCGGTACGCGGTTTGATATTTACTTTCCTAAAATAATAAAAGTGACTGACTAATAGTGCTTTATATTCATTTATCTCAGTAAGGTGTATATTTTTAATTGTTTTATTTACACTAAACTTACATCAACTATCGTTATGTTTTGTAGTAATATATACAGCTAAAGTTTGTCTAAGGTGTTTTTTTAGAAATGAGTGCGAAAATATTTGAAAAGCGCATGGATATGGATCTCCTTCGTTTGTCTATTCCAGGGATATACATTTACGCTATTTTTTTACCTATTACTTTTTGGCTTATTAATTTTGATACCTATTATCCTAACTTAAGCTTATTTTATTCGGTATTCATGTTAGTTGTCAGTGTTTGTAGGTTGGTTCATCTAAAATATAGCGATAAACTGTATGAAAAATCTAGGCGGCTTTGGCTCTACATACTGTCATTACTGCTAGTTCTTCATGCTGCAGCGTCAGGCTCCGTACTTGCTTTGGTAATACATGATCCCCTCTTTTCCGAGATTAACCATAGAGCGATATTAGCTATTGTCGCTATTGCAGCGAGTACCATGTTGGTACAAGTACCCAAAATTAATATCGCCCTTATTAATTTAGCTGCGTTAATATTACCGCTACTTGTTATTACTTATCTATTCGACCCATACGATAAACTCATTATAGTGACTATATTTTACTGTCTATTCCAAGCGTCAGTGCTCATTGCAGCACATAAAAATTATTTTCAAGGAATTCGTAACGAAGCAACGTTGAAAGAGCAACATGAAGAACTCGTAAGAATAAATAAAATAGATTCTCTTACACAAATATACAACCGAGGTTTTTTTAACTCAACCTATGATAATAGCTGGGAACTTGCCGCTAGAAATCAATTAGAGCAAACAATTATATTGATTGATATCGACCACTTTAAATCGTTGAATGATCAGTATGGACACCTGTTTGGTGATCAATGTTTAATTGCTGTCGCAAAAACAATCGATAATGTTGCCAAAAGAAAAACAGATGTTGTTGCACGCTTTGGCGGAGAAGAGTTTATTGTTTTGATAACCAATACCAAAGAGTCATTAAAACTTGCCGAAGATATTCGTAAAAAAATTCATGACAAAGTTTTCAGTTTTGATAATCAAAGCATTAATATTACGGTTAGTATTGGTGTGGCTACCATGACACCTGTTATGGGAAGCAGCTCGAATACTCTACTGTACAATGCAGATATTGCCCTGTATCAAGCTAAAGAAACTGGACGAAATCGTGTTTGTCACTATTCAGGGGATATATCCAATAAAGTTAGCCGTAAGATGAGTTAAGTTTCTTTTAGGGGAAAGGTAAGAAGTAAACCCAGCTAATGTATTTTACTTTTTAGACAGCTCTCGTAAGGCCTTGATAATATCTTCTGGCTCAGATCTTGTTCGGTAGTCAACATCAACAAAGCGCCATGTAATTGTACCATTACGGTCTATAACAAATGTGGCTGGTATGGGTAATATACTACCATTGCCATTATTAATTGCTTCAAGATCAAGGTTACGATCTTTTTTCATGTGCTCAATAAGAAATTCAGGTACTTTCCATCCAACACCATATTGTGAAGCAACGTTCGCGTCTTGGTCAGACAATATGATAAAGCCCATCTTATTTATTTCATCAGGTGTTAAGGAATTATCAGGTACTTGCGGGCTGATAGCGACCAGTTGTGCACCTAATGTATGAATATCGTCTAAGCGATCTTGTAAAGCTTTAAGTTGTATATTGCAATACGGACACCAGCTACCACGATAAAAAGTAACAACTACTGGGCCTTGTGTTAATAAATTAGTTAAAGATATTAATACGCCTTTCGGATTAGGTAATACAAAATTTGGCGCAATTTTACCAAGTTCAATCGCTTTATCACCTTGTTGCAATTTTTTTGCTTTAGCAATAATTTCATCAACATTTTTCATGAAATCAGGATTAGCTTCTCGACCTGCTTGAACTTTAGCATCCGTTTGTTCTTTTAAAGTTTTCATATGTTTCTTGTTCTATTAGCAGCTAACTAAAGCTTATATTTCTAATTTTAAAAAGTGAGTAATATTTTCTATTTCAATAGGTTTAGAGAAATAAAAACCTTGAAGAAAGTGTACGCCTAAATTAGAAAGCTCTGTTGCTTGAGCTTGGGTTTCAACCCCCTCAGCAACAACTAAAAAATCTAATGAGGAAGCGATATTCATTACAGCAGAAATAATAGCATGCCCATTACCGTCTAATTTATTGATGAATGAACGATCTATTTTTACCATATTAACCCCTAAGTCCTGCATAACAGAAAGAGATGAATAACCTGTACCAAAGTCATCAATGGACACTTTGATATTTCACGCTTGAAGGTTTTTAACTTGATTTACAATAATATCGGTATCAGCCGAAAATACAGACTCTGTTATCTCAATATGTAATAACTCAGGAGATAAATTACTAGTAGCAAGGGCGTCTTCGACAATATCGATAAAATTTTCATCTTTGAATTGAATAACGGAAATATTCACACAAACCGCTAATTGTAGTGTTTGATCCCAACGACTTGCTTCTATGCAGGCACTTTTTAGTACCCAAGTACCTATTTGATGTATTAAACCATATTGTTCCGCTATAGGAATAAATTCATCTGGCGTGATATTTTGTTCGTTATTCGTCCAGCGTAGAAGGGCTTCAAAGGCAACTGTTTTATGGTTAATAGAAGAAAGCAAAGGTTGAAAAACTAATCGTAGCTCTTTTTTTTCAATGGCTGTTGTTAATTCATTTTTCAAATATAATTCATGATAATAAGTTTTTTCCATTTGTTCAGAAAAAACACCCACAGTTGAACGTGCTTGTTTTTTCTGAAAATACATAGCCATATCGGCTGATTGTATAAGGTTGTCTTCCGTTGTAGCATGATCAGGGTACAAGGCAACCCCAATGGTCGCTCCAACAGATAAAATACTATGATCAATACAGTGTGGCGCTGAAAGTTCTTTTATTAAGTGTAATGATTGCTCGATGGCGCATTCCCCTCCTGTATCAGGAAGGGCAATGATAAACTCATCGCCTCCCCATCGACAGACGATAGGGTTCTTAAGGTTTCCCTGTTTAAGGCGTCCAGCAGTTTCTCTTAAAATTTGATCTCCTGCTTTATGGCCAATGGAGTCATTTATATTTTTAAAGTTATCTAAATCAATAAATAATAGGGCAATTTTTTCAGTTGGCTTTTTAGCTGATTTTTTAGTAATGGATTGTTCAATAATTGATTTTAAATGACTCAAAAAAGCGGCTCGATTGTATAATCCTGTAAGTGGATCAAGATTAGAAAGTTCGTAAATTTTCTGAGTACGTTGTCTAACTTTTTCTTCCATCTGTTGGACTAATGTTGTATTTTCATGCCTTAAAAATAAGGTGTGTTGGGTAAAATCCGCAGATTTTTTTGCTAAAATCATCATCATGATACAAAAATAAAAACAAAGAATACCTAGCATTTTAAATTCAGGTGTATTAGATAATAATAATCCTAATGAACCTGGAGCAAGTAATATAAAAGCGTAGAATATTGCCGTTTTTTTATGACCGGACAGAACTGTAGTAGAACCTCCTGCTATTGCCCCAACAGTAATAATGGTTATTGTTAACTCTATACCGTCATTGTGTATGGTTAGATACACTAAATATACGGCCCATAAAATAGCGGTAGGGTTTACACCTAAAATAAAGCGATTAATAGCTTTATTTCCATTAAATTCAGTGTGCTGTAATTTTGTTTCCCACCAGATGACGTCTATCATTCTAACAACAAGTAAGGCTGTCATTATTGACCACCATACCATTTGGAAAAATTCAGTTGCGGGGTCTCGAAAAGAAAAAGCTAAAAAAGTCGAAGTGATTGCACTGATCATGATCCCAGCAATGGCATTTTCGTAAAGAAATGTTGCAGAATCTCGCTGCATTGAGTCGTTAAGTTTTCGTGTATTACTAGTCAAAAAAACACCTCTATACTTTTAAATACGTTGTTAGTTTTATTTTTTAACGTAATTGATGTTAATTACTTAAGACCATGTTTCGTATATTCACCTTTTACTGTTAACTTAATAGTTATAGGACTATCTGTGGTGTTTTTCCAGTACCAACCATGTGACCCAGCAAAAGGTGTGGTAAAACTTCCTTTCATTTTATGTGCTGTTGCAATAGCATAACTTTCAAAATAGCCTGTAGTATCACCTTTGGGTTCGCCATGTAAATCAAAATATAATGAGATGCCATCCGTAGTCCATTCATAAGTAAGCTTTTGATATTGTTCCATTGTAAATTTGTATTCTACACCTCGCCCGGCAGGTACTATTACTGTAATAGTTTTGGTAGAGTCTTCTAACTTTTTAGCTGTCTCTGGTGATGAAAGCGAAGTTGATATTTCTGTATTTTCTTCATTAAAAACAGTTAATCCTAGTTTTTTTCCTATACCGGTAGGGTCAATATTATATTCTGCAGGTAAAATCACGAAAACTAGTACGACTACAGCGAACACTAAACTGTATATTGAGTACATAAATAGGGCACTTTTCCCTAACGAAATATTTTCAGGTGTCGTTTTTGACATTGTTTTATCTCTTTAATCATTAAATTTATGCGATTAGTAAATGCGATAATTTAATTGGTGTTAGCTAATAAAATAGCCGGTTAATTGAAAGCCTATCAACATAAATCCTGTGCTCATTAATAAACTATTTGTGATAGTAGAAAATTGTGAAAAACTGTTGTGTTTACGCCAAAAGTTCATGATTAAAATAATAATGGCTAATGCAGTAAATTGCCCCAATTCAACTCCAACATTAAAGGCAATTAAATTAGTAATTAATCCATTATCTGCTAATTGAAGCTCTTGTAACTTAGTTGCTAATCCAAAGCCGTGAAAAAGACCGAAGATCAATACCGCTAGTTTGGTATTGGGAGACTTACCAAAGAAGTGATTAAAACCACCTAAATTATCAAAGCCTTTATACACAACAGAAAAACCAATCACAGCATCGATTAAATAAGCATTAATTTGAATATCACTGAGCACACCAAATAATAAGGTTAAGCTATGCCCTAATGTAAACATACTGACATACAATAAAATATCACGACTTTTATATAAAAAAAACAAGACCCCGACCAAAAATAATAAATGGTCGTATCCCGTTATCATATGCTTAGCACCAATATACAAAAATGGAATGATTTGTACGCCAGAGTTTTGCTCTAAAAACCGTCGAGTATCATCATCAACACCATGAGCTATGGCGTTGGTTGGTAACCATATGGCAAGTATGACAATAAAACTCAACCAACCATATCGTTGTAACATATTGACCATTAACGGTTTCCTTTGAAAACTTGTTTTAGTGGGTACTCCTGTATGATTGTTAAACGTATGATTTATTCATCGTTTGATAACATTAAAACTATAACGTTAATTTATGAGGTTAAATTTCTTTATTTGCTTTGGCAACACGGATTGATGCTTTAATAATCTTAATTTCTTCTTTTGTTCTGCCTCTTCTACTACCCAATGTTTGTATTTTAGCTAAACTATCATCTAAACCTTTGACTACTTTACCAAAAATAGTATGTTTACCATCTAGAAAAGGGGTAGGTATAAAAGTAATGAAAAATTGACTGCCATCAGTACCTGGACCAGAGTTAGCCATACTTAAAATACCTGGTTCGCTATGACTTCTCTCATTAGTAAACTCACCTTCATATTTATAGCCAGGGTTACCCGTTCCATTACCTAGCGGATCACCACCTTGCGCCATAAAGCCAGGAATAACACGGTGAAAAATTAGCTCATCATAAAAACCAAGTTTAGTTAAGTAAATCGTACTCGAAACATGCATAGGTGCAGTGTCTGGAAATAGTTTAATGGTGAGGTTACCTTGGTTTGTTTCTAGTTCCCAAAAATAATCTTTTCCTGGCGTAAAGGTAAGCAAAGGAGGTTTGTTTAAATTAGTTTTCCAACTTGCGTCTGATTTATCTACTTCTTTGATCACTTCATTTATTTTTTTTATTGCTGGATCGGGGCCGCAACAAGCGGTTAACGTTAATATTAAACAAAGGCTAGTAATGATGTTTTTAGTCATATTCATATAAAATTCTTATTTCTGCTTGATGAGGAAGGTAAATTGTACAAGCGCTCATTATTACCTTAATTTATATTTTTATCTATTATGATCTTACTGTGAATATTAAGCAGTGAATAAAATGATGTGATAGAAAGCTCAATTTTTACTAATGAGCTATTGGACTAAAGGCTGAAATATTATAACCTATATCTTTAAAATATAGCTTGAAACTGGATTTCTATGAAACTGATTACATTAGCAGCTGTTGCTGCTATCACATTTACCACATCTGCTTTTGGTAATGAAAGTATTATCCCCGTATCACAAGAGATTAAAGATACCACTGTTAATCTTCGTGATAAAGCCATAAAAGATGATAGTGCTTATGAAATATTAAAGTCACTTACCACTGAAGTAGGGGCGCGCCATCCTGGAACACCAGGTGAAAAAGCAGGGATTGAATGGGGTGTTAATAAACTAAAAACTTTAGGGTTTGATAAAGTTTATACTGAAGATGTGAAAATGAATGGCTGGCTTCGTGGTATTGAAACAGCAGAAATTTTACTACCTTCTTATCAAAAAATGGTTATAACAACACTTGGCCGTTCAAAATCAACGCCCAAAGGTGGTTTAGAAGCTGAGATTGTACATTTTAAAAGCTATGCTGATCTTGAAAAAGCAACCGATGGTAGTTTAAAAGGTAAAATAGCTTTTATCAGCAAACGTATGGAGAAGTTTAAAGACGGAGCTGGTTACGGTCCAGCGGTTATTGCTCGCTCTAAAGGTCATGAACTTGCAGCCCAAAAAGGTGCTGAAGCTTTATTAATTCGCTCTATCGGTACTGATGACCATCGTAATCCACATACCGGCTCTACTAACGTAGCTATGGGGTATACCGCAGTACCGGCTATTGCCTTATCAAATCCAGATGCAGACCAATTAATACGCTTGATTGATTATGGTCACACACCTAAAATTCGCTTAAACGTTCAAACTCAGGATCTTGGTCCTATTGTGACTAAAAATGTTATCGGTGAAATTACGGGTCGAGAATTTCCTGATGAAGTTGTAGTCATTGGTGGTCATCTAGATAGCTGGGACCTAGGTACTGGTGCTGTTGATGATGGCGCGGGAGTTGCTATTGCTATGGCGACAGCTGCTTTGATAAAAAATAATACCAAGGAGCGTCCTCGTCGTACTATTCGTGTCATCCTTTGGGGTGCAGAAGAGCTTGGATTAATTGGCGCGCGTGCTTATGCTAAAGCTAGACAAGAAGATGGCACTATTGCTAACCATGTGATTGGCTCTGAATCTGATTTTGGTGCTGGTCCTATTTATGGACTTCAGTCGTCTAGTAATGTTTCTGATAACGCATTACATGTAATTGATACTATGGCTAGTTTAATGGGTACTTTAGGTGTTAGTCGTCGTAGCGGAGATACCACTGGTGGCCCAGATATGATTCCATTGTCTAAGCTAGGCGTTCCAGCATTAAAATTAATGCAAGATGGCACTGATTATTTTGATTTGCATCACACGCCTGATGATACTTTTGATAAAGTGAATCCTGAACATATGCGTCAAAATGTAGCTGCTTGGACAGTATTTACTTATATCGCTGCTGAATGGCCGGGATCTTTTAAGTAATATATATTTTATAAGTTAATTTTTGTAAGCTAGCTCTAATAAGTTAACTCTCATAAATTAAGCTGAAAAATCCTCGTTATTGCTAGCGGGGATTTTTTTTGTAGCTAAGCAAGGTAATAGTTATTAATGCTTGTTAATCAAAGCCAATTAAAAGATCAATATAACGATAAAGGCTATTTTGTTATCCGAAATTATTTTAGTGATATTGAAATTTCGCAACTAAGAGAAACCATTTTAACGTTTCATGAATTATGGAAAAAAGACAACGAAACATTCTATCAAGAAGAGGCGTTTAACTCATCGTTAATTACCGGTAGTCAATATTTATCATTTGACGATAGGGTATTACTGTTTAATTTTATCAGTTCACCTAAAGTTATGGCGGTGGTGGAATCGTTGATCCCTATTAGTCCAGCATTTATGAATACTCAATTATTTTTCAATCCGGTCAATCCCGCACAAAAAGACTTCTGGCATAGAGATTGTCAGTATGATCATGATATTGAAGGACAGAAAATAGCTATTAACAATACCCAAGTAGTTCACCTTCGGGTGCCTTTATTTGATGAGTTAGGTATTGAGCTTGTCCCTGAAACGCATAGACGATGGGATAATGATGAAGAGTTTAATGTCAGACAAGAAGAGAAGGGTAAACTAAGCAGTGATGAACTTTCATTGGGTAAAAAAATCAAGTTGGCCACTGGCGATTTATTAGTTTTTTCTGCTGATATGATACATCGCGGTTTATATGGCATGGATAGATTAGCATTAGATATTCTTGTATTTGATCCTGATAGTGAATTTGCTGATTATGTTGATGAAGATTGTTTACCTGAACCGGTCATGATGAAAAATATTAATGATCCTAGGCTATTTCAAACGACTATCGATTTAAAGTCGCAGTAATGCGTAAAATAAAGCCACTAATAACTTAAATAATTGTTATTAAAGCCATTAGTAAAGCCTCATCAGACATAGCTAACAGCTAATTTTTCTGTGTTCGTCAGGCATTACTATTAAGTGGTTTATTATTAAACAAAGTATTAGCCAAAAGTCTTATTGTTTAGCTAACTTTCTTTTGTTAGAGTCCGCCGCTTAATTCCAAATTGAAAAACGAACGGCAATTTTGTCTCGTTCTTTTTCGTTCAGTTCTATATTACAAATACACAAAGAGAAACGTACTTTATGATCATCTTTTTTATCTGTCTTACTATTCTAATTTTGGGCTACAAGTTTTATAGCCCATTTGTAGAAAAACAAGCAGGCTTGGACTCAACTATTGATACCCCACAAAAGCGCTTTAGCGAAGGTGTTGATTATGTCGCTATTCGTGAGCTTACGGCAGCGTAGCGTGACATCACGATTTTTTCAGGTACAGCTTGACCTAGGCGGTAAAGCCTAAATCATCGTGTTTGGTTTTTTTAGGTGATTGAATTTTTAGCGAGATAATTCCAGGGTAAATAATCTTCAGGGGTCTTTTTTACCTGCTCTTTTTCTCGTTGTAAGGTGGTGAAGTAGTCAAAGACATTAATACCCGCCTCACTTGCCGTCGCGATGACCGAGGTAATGACATCCCCAATCGTTGCCCCCAGTAAGGTTTTGTGGAACATCGCGTTTTTTCTGTCTCTCACCACAATTTTGAGCATCGCTTCAATACGATTATTGTCGATTTTTACTCCTTCAGTGCTGCAAAAGTAACTCAGTCCGACATAATGTTTGATAAAGTAGCGAATAGCTTTGCCTAGGCCACTGTTTTCTTCAACGGTTTCATTGGCTAAATGCGTTTCTCCCCACAATTTTATGGCTTCCATAATGGGCAGCGAATGTTGCTGATGGTAAGCAAGCCTTGCAGTCGGGGTTAACTTTTCTTCTTTCGTATGGTCATCATTGACCCATATTTCGCCATAACGTTTGAGGACATGCTCGACCTCAATTGGAAAGTGATTGATAACATCTACAAATTGTCGTCTTGCGTGGCTATTACACAGTGACGTTATCGCCTCACGTACCGTCGGCCGATTGCTCGCTAGCGCATCACTCATGATGAGTGGTTTGGTGCATGATTGACTGCGCTTGTGCAAAATACTGTCAATGAATTCTCCCGCGTGCCCGATGTTAGTCTCAAATAAAACAATATGACGGTTATCAGCCAGCGTTGCGATAACACCTGAGGTATAAACGCCCGTACGTGTGATGACTTTCTCACTGTTGCGTGCTTTCTTTATCACCGATTTCGCATCAAGAATACGGTTAGTTGTGTCATCTAAATAGTAGTGTTTACCATCAGCCGCTAAATTGAAGAGCAATTGGTACACGGGATAAATAGCATTACAAACAAGCTCTACTTGGTCAAAAACCGTTGACGCGGTGATTTTTACCCCAGTAATTTTTGAATACTGCTTTGACGATAAAAAGGCAGTCCAGCAAAGTATTTATAAATCGCCATTAAAGAACGTGCTGAATAACCATATTTTTGAGTACTTAAGCCATCGGTTAAGACATCGTCCGGCAGTGGTGCGGTAAAATAAGCACCGCAGGTATTACAACGAAGACGCTCCATGACATGCTGCTCAGGTTTGAAAGGACTTTGTCCGGTGATACGTAGCAAGCTACCTGGCTCGGTTTTATAAACCTTACCGGTTAAGCACTCAACACAGGTATCGCCTTTATTTACGTCAACTAGTCCATGAACGATAATCGTGGGTTTAACCGGGGTGAAACCTTCACCATTATCGTTGCTACGCTTTTTATTTTTCTTGCCCGATGACGCTTTAGTTTGCTTAAGCACCGAGCCTAGTTTTTCAGATGATTTTTCAATACCTAACAATTTTCGCAGTTTATGCACGGTAACATCATGATTCGCTAAGCGGGTTTGCGTGGTGGCTAAGGTCAATAACGCATCAAGTAATAACTGATAATCCTCTGGGCTTAAGGCCAGATTGTTTTCTTTGGCCTCGTTCACGCGCTCTATCAGCGCTTCAAGGGCTTTGCCATCAATGTCGGTAAAAGGTTTGCTCACGGTACGTCCAGAGTTTTAGTGTTTGGTACAGGTTTATTTTGCAGGCATTATGATCCGATAAAAGTAAAAATCAAGTGTTTATCTCAATGATTTTACTCAGTAAAGAGGATCCGTTTTTTCCCATAATGGATCGTTGTCACACAATAGTTTTCGCAGTTTTTTCGCGATGATCTGTTCAATACTTTTGTTTGATGACGGCCAATTTTGAAACTTTCCTTTAGATAAACGCTTGGTCATGAGCCAAAAGCCAGTACCATCATACGATAATGCGCGCACCATGGTTTTATTGCGATTAATAAAGACAAACACAGTACCCGAACGTGGGTTGACCGATAATTTATAACGGCATGTTGCGGCTAAACCATCAATGCCCTGGCGAAAATCAGCGGGTTCAATCGCGATTAATATGTGGGTGTCAGCGGTTAAATGGATCATGATTTCATTGCCCCAATGAGCGAAATGATGATGTTAGTATCAATAACACCAGATAAAGACATTTCATTACCTTGGGCAAAGCGTAGTTCAACAGTAAAGGGCGGTTGTGTGAGTAATGGCGGTGGTGAAATAGGAAGGTGCACAAATAGCGGTGCTTTTTCAGCAGGTTCAAGCGTATTTCGCCATTGCTTGAGCTGGCCGCCACTGATCCTTAATGCTGATGTTATTTTGCTAGAAGAATAGTGATTGAGTAATGCTACGGCTTGCTCACGCAATGCGATGGGCGTTGTGACTTGACGACCACTTCTGTTGCTACGCCAGTGCTCAAAAGCAGTAACGACCGTTGTTAATTGATCTTGGTTTGGCATGATTGCATCCTAGTAATTTGGTTGCGATCATTAAAACAGATCAAAAGGGGGAAGTTGAGCTAGGCTGCCGTAAGCTCACCGCTATTCATCCGGTACGTGCTTTTTTAATTCAATTTTTAAATATAGCCGGTGTTGGCCCAATCTTCGGTCCAATATTAGGTGCTTTATATGGCCCTGTTGCGTTGGTATGGATTGTACTGGGTAATGTATTAGGCGGTGCGGTACACGACTTCTTCTCAGGTGTTATGAGTATAAAAGAAGATGGCAAAAGTTTACCTGAGATAGCCGGAAAATATTATAACGTGGTGTTTAAAGGCTTTATGCTGTTATTTACTGCCATGTTACTGTTTTTTGTTGGTGTAGTATTTATTATGAGCCCGGCGGGCTTATTGAGTAACTTAGATTTTTTTAAAGGTACTATTTTTGCTAACAATACTTTTTGGGTATTAACTATTTTAGCGTATTACTTTTTTGCAACCTTGTTACCTATTGATAAAATAATTACTAAATTTTATCCTTTCTTTGGTTTATTAATGATTGTAATGACAACAAGTGTTGCTATTGCATTATTGATTAACGCACCACACTTACCGGTAGCCGGGGACTTTTTAGCCTATTTTGAAGCTGACCATGCACATGACTTTTTAGAACCAAATCCTGATGGCTTACCTACTTGGCCATTACTATTTATTACCATTACTTGTGGTGCTATTAGTGGCTTTCATTCTACTCAAGCGCCAATTATTGCTCGTTGTTTAACAAATGAAAAATACGTTCGCCCAGTATATTATGGTGCGATGGTATGTGAAGGAATGGTTGGTTGTGTTTGGGCTTTAGCCGGTATTGCTGCGTTTCCAGAAGGTTATGCAGGTTTAAAAGTATTGCTTGATCAAGGTGGTCCTGGTTTAGTGGTTAACCATGTAGCAAACAGTTATCTTGGTGTGTTTGGCGGTATTATGGCGATAGTTGCTGTAGCTGTTTTCCCTATTACTTCTGGTGATACTGCATTCCGTTCATTACGCTTAACGGTTGTTGATGCTTTTAATATTCCACAAAGTTTACGTAATAGATTATTACTTGCTGTGCCTATTTTAACAATTGCCTACTTTATGACTAAGTTAGATTTTTCGCTTATTTGGCGTTATTTTGCCTTCTCAAATATGCTGCTTTCTACCAGTGTATTGTGGCTTGCAACCAAATATTTATTCGACCGTGGCACATTCCATTGGATTGCTAGTATACCAGCAGTAATCGCAACAGCAGTGACATTGTCGTATATTATGACAGCGTCAATAGGTTTCAACATATCAAGTGATTTTGGTAAGCCAATTGGGGCTGTTACCGCTATTATTGTTTTAATTGGACTTGCTATAGTGCATGCAACTAAGTTTAAAAAAAGAGTTGAAGTTTAGTTAGCCTAAAATTTAACTTTAGCCCTAACTTAGCTTAGCACTGAGATTAGCTTAGCAATAAAATACTAAAGCCGTTGTAGTTGTATCGTCAATTACAGCGGTTTTTTTATATCCTATTATTTATCACCTATCACCTATCATCCATCATTTGGCTGTATTAAATATGACGGAAACGTTAAAAACAGTTGTGCTTTTATCAACACATAGTTGCCAGTTTAAATGCTCACAAATACGTTCAATAATGACAAGACCATAACCAAAACCTGGTTCAATATCCGAAGCATCATATAAATTTGATAGCGTTAGTTTATTAGCTGTAAGCTTAACGTTGATACTTGTCATCTGATCTGCAGTTTTAACGTCATTATTAGCTTTAACGTCATTATCAATGTTAGAAATATTTTCTGTTACTGGGCTGAGTGAGTAATTAAGTGCATTTTTAAATAAATTATTGATCACCACTTGCACCATATCTAGCGGTGCAAATATATGTATATCGTTTTCAATTTCAATGCCTAACGTTAATTCTCGTCGAAGAAGTTGTACCTGTAACTGTTCTATTTTTTGCTGAAGTAATTGATCAAGTGAAATATCTTCAAAGTGATGTTTGTCTATTTGTTCTTTTCCCAACAGTAGAAAGGTATTTGTTAATAAACTAATGTCGTTGCTTGCTTGAATAATACGTTGTGTAGCTTTGGTGGCTAATTGATTATTAAATTCAATGCTTGTTAGCATTTCGCCAGATCCTTTCAACACCATAAGTGGTGTTCTTATTTCATGTGCCGCAAAGTGGCTAAATTCTTGTTCACGTTTAAAAAATTGAGCAATGCGTACCTTACTATCTAATAGTGCTTGTTCAATAATCGCTATTTCTTGATAATCAGCATCAACGTCAAACAGCGGGTTAGCGGGTGCCATTTGGGCTATTTTTTGTTGAACCTTAACGAGGGGAACTGCGATTAGCCTCACCAAGTAAAAACCTAAAGCTATCATTACAGCAAGTAATGCGGTACCAAATATGAGTGAAAATATAAGTAGTTTAGTTTCATATTCATCTAAATAATCATCAGCATTGTCTTTAAATACAATATAAAATAAGTCTTTCCCGTTAGGGTGCTCTCTCACTAAAAAGTGCTTATCTTCCGGTCCTAAATGATGTTCATAAAACCCAGGGTGTTGATACGAGGTTAGCCATTCGGGAAGGTTTTCGACCTTGTCATAAAAATCAAATTCATATTGATTAGGTAACACGGGCATATTCGGCGTAGAGTTATTAGGGAGGGCGTGAAGAGATTTAACACTTTGAATATAAACGTTAGCTTCGGCATCCAACCAATGCTGTAAACTAATTATTTCCATTTGATCTTCAGCCACAATAATAATTAGGCTAAATAATGCAATAAAAAGGGCGGCTGTTGCGCTGTAAATTAAAATTAAGCGATTAAATAATTTAGGCTTAGTTGACAAGTTTAAATCCTTGACCGTGTAAGGTTTCTACACTGTTGGTATTGATGCCTTTATTAAGAACTTTGCGTAATGCATAGATGTGACTGCGAAGCGCATCGCTTGGTGGCTCTTCATCTCCCCATATTTGTTCAATCATTTGTTGCCTAGATACAACCGTTGGAAATTTTTGCATTAATAAACGCATCATTTGATGCTGTATTTTACTCAGTTTAATTGGTTCATTATTTCTATAGAGTGAATTTGTTTGTAAATTATAATATAAATCGCCTACCGTTAATGCTTGCTTATTGCCACTTTGTCCACGTTCTCCAAGTGAGTCAATACGAAGCAAAAGCTCTTCTAAGGCAAATGGCTTAACTAAGTAATCATCGCCCCCGACATTAAATGCCTTTCTTTTATCTTCTAAACTATCTCTGGCTGTTAAAAAGAGAATAGGGGTATTAATTAAATACTCATTTCGTAAACGTTCAACAGTCGCTATACCGTTTAACTTTGGCATCATGATGTCCATAATAATAACATCAAATGATTGTGTTTTTATTTGGCTGATTGCCGCTACACCGTTGTATGCGAAATCAACAATATGACCATGCAAATCTAAGTAGTCAACAATGGTTTCCATTATCGCTATGTCGTCTTCTACAATCAGTATTTTCATTCATATCTCAAAATTAAAAATAATCGGTACACTTCAAGCATCATTATACGCTTGAAGTGTACTCGTATTGATTAGGGATTAGTAATTTCAATCACATCTACGTCTATTTCGGGTGATTGTAAGAAATCTTTTTCTACGTCACCTAATATTGTAATGAGCGTGTTTTCATCAAATTGCTGTTTAGGAAACACATGATTGTCTATTTCTACACGTATTTGTTTATCACCGCTTTTAAAAATGTATTTATCACTACTGACTTTTTTTATTAAGTAACCGGTTAATTTTACATCTTGATCATCAACAGGGTCTTCTAAAATAGAAGCAATATCAGTATTTACATGTAGGTTATAACCAAAACTTTCAGCAAATACAGGTTTTAACGTTGTTAAGAGTAAAAGGCCTAAGACGATTAACATTATTACTTTTTTCATGTGATCTTTCCTAATGATAGTATTAAGTTAAAAGGTATAGCTTGCACTAAGCATTAACGAGGCATTACCTACTAAGCTTGATCTCGCATATTGAGCTTTAGCTGTTATATCAATATTTTTATAGACTTGATACTGAAGGCCTATCGCTGCAAGACCACCAATACTGGTATCACTTTGTTGAACATTAATGTGATTAATGTCAGGTCCATTTTCAACGTCAATTTTATAACTCGCATTAAAGTCTGCATCATGATGTAAAATACCAACAGCACCAACTAATTTTAAATTATCGTTAAGAGGATATAAATAGGTTGCTGCTATTGATATTTGCGTATAGTCAGCATCAGCTTCCCATTCTTCTTCCTGTGTATAATCAATGACTGTTTCAAGCTCTGTACTTTGTTCAAATGCTGTAAAAGCAAGCTCTACTCCCCAATTGTTATCAAACTTATATCCAGCAAATATATGAAAGTCGCTGCTTGTACCTTCTTTTTGTAAATTGAGTGTTACGTTATTCACCGACGTAGATTTCATCGCATTATCTTGAATGCTTGGGTTATTCGTTTGAATACCTGCACCAATGTAAGTATTAGCTAAGGTAGTAAGTGGCGTACATAAGGCAAGTAGGTATAGGTAAGTTTTTTTCATGGTTGTTTCTTATTCTTATCGTGTTTAAAAGATAGAGTAATTACACCATAGAGAATGTGAAGAAAATGTGAGGAGAAAATAATTTTTTATTTTTATATTAATATTTGTTCTTATATTAATACTCGTTTTACTCAGTTATTACTTACTTGAACTAATTAAAATGTTTTACAGCGTGGTGCTCTTAATATTAATAGCCCGCTATTGCTCAACTGAGCGACTTGCCTTGATTTATTCATTGCCGTATTGCTAGCTCATAAACTTAATGAAAAAGCGAAGAATGTAAGGTAATACTTATTATAAGCTTTGCTTGTTACTCAAATAAGGATTGCCTTTTATCCTAAAAAGCGTATAATACGCGAGCTTTTCTGTCGCCTATAGACAGGAAGTGTCTGGAAAATCCGTTTTAACACTAAAATATAAGAGGGCGATATGGTTACCATTCGTTTAGCTCGTGGTGGCGCTAAAAAGCGTCCATTCTATCAGGTTGTTGTTGCAGATAGCCGTAACTCTCGCGATGGTCGTTTCATCGAGAAAGTTGGTTTCTTCAACCCAACAGCACAAGGTCAAGCTGAAAAATTACGCTTAGACCTAGACCGTATCAACCATTGGGTTGGTCAAGGTGCTGGTTTATCTGATCGTGTGGCTAAGTTAGTTAAAGATGCTCAAGTAGCAGCTTAATAACAAGCTTAGTAGGCAATAGTAGAAATTAGTGAGTTGTTATGAGTACACAAAATCAAATTACCTTAGGTAAAGTAGGCGCTGTTTACGGTATCAAAGGTTGGTTGAGAATTCATTCATTCACAGATGAAAGCGATGCCATACTTGACTATTTTCCTTGGTCATTAAAATTAGGAAATAATACGCGAACAGTAGATGTTACTGATTGGCGCAAGCACAACAAAGGCTTAGTCGTAAAAGTTGCAGGTATTGATGACAGAGATGATGCGCAAGCATTGGTCGGTTCTGACATATTAATCAATGAAAGTTCATTGCCAGAATTATCGAAAGGTGATTATTACTGGCGTGACTTAATCGGCATGGCTGTTGTTACTACCCAAGGTTACGATCTTGGTGTGGTATCTGACATGTTGGAAACTGGCGCTAATGATGTACTGGTTGTGAAAGCGAACCTTAACGATGGCTTTAGTAAGAAAGAGCGGTTAATTCCTTATCTTTTAGAACAAGTTGTTGAGTCGGTAAGCATTGAGAATAAACAAATTTGTGTTGACTGGGACCCAGGTTTCTAGCTTGTGACTAGTGTTGATTCTTCATTGAAGAAAAGCAAAATGTGGATAGGGGTGATAAGCCTTTTTCCCGAGATGTTTGACGCTATCACTGAGTATGGGGTGACAGGCCGAGCGATACGCGGTGGGTTAATTGAGTTTCATAAATGGAACCCAAGAGACTTTACGCATGATCGACATCGTACCGTTGATGATCGTCCTTATGGCGGTGGTCCAGGTATGTTGATGATGGTGCAACCACTACGTGATGCTATTAATTCTGCGCGTAAAGCTGCAGAAGAAAATGGTAGAAAAGCGAAGGTTATTTATTTGTCGCCGCAGGGACGAAAACTGGACCAAGCAGGTGTAAGTGAATTAGCGCAAGATGACTGCCTGATATTTATAGCAGGTCGTTATGAAGGCATAGACGAGCGATTATTAGCGTCAGATATTGACGAAGAATGGTCGGTTGGCGATTACATTTTAAGTGGTGGGGAACTGCCAGCGATGAATGTAATTGATGCTGTAGCACGATTAGTGCCGGGTGTATTGGGACATAAAGAATCAGCAGAGCAGGACTCCTTCTCTAACGGTTTATTAGATTGTCCTCATTATACTAGGCCAGAAGTACTAACTACCGCTTCGGGGGATGAAATGTCAGTACCAAAAGTTTTGTTAAGTGGTAATCATGAACACATACGCTTATGGCGCCAAGAACAGTCTCTATTGAGAACATGGACCAGAAGACCAGAATTATTAACTAACCTAGCTCTGACAGATGAGCAGGATAAAATGTTAGTTTCTATTAAGAAACGCATAAGTTCCACTTAGACTGTGCATACTAGGAAGAAGGTATTATGAGTAAAATTATTGAAATGCTCGAGCAAGAGCAATTAAAAAAAGACCTACCAGATTACGCTCCAGGCGATACTGTTGTAGTTCAAGTAAAAGTTACTGAAGGTGATAAATCACGTCTTCAAGCATTTGAAGGTGTTGTTATTGCTGTTAAAAGCCGTGGCTTACATTCTGCATTCACTGTTCGTAAAATCTCGAACGGTGTTGGTGTAGAGCGTGTATTCCAGACACATAGCCCAATTGTTGATTCAATTGCAGTGAAACGTCGCGGTGACGTTCGTCAAGCGAAACTTTACTATCTTCGTGAACGTTCAGGTAAATCTGCACGTATCAAAGAGAAATTGGCTAAGAAGTAACTTTTTAAAAGTTAAGCTTCAAGCTGCTTTCCTCGTAAAGAAAGGGTGAATATTAAATTATTCACCCTTTTTTATTTCTAATTATCAGTAGATATAAGGACGGTTGATAATACCAGTTTTCAATCACTCCTTCGTAAAATCTACTTTGAAAAACAACATCTCACTAGAGTCTTAAAAATTTAATCTATATTTTTCAATTGATTAAAAACGCTCTAAAATTGAATGATATTTAATCGTTTTATTTAACTATATATGCCAATATAGTGATTCATTTATTAGGAAAATAACAATGAATAAATTAGTGCTAAGCTTTATTCTGCCATTTATTATTGTATTGACGGGATGCCAATCGAGCAATCATTTAGAAAGCAACGAGCAAGTGATTATACCATCTGATGTACTTGTTGCTACGAATTGGACATTAGCTGAAATTAACGG
The DNA here is from genome assembly GCF_009832865.1 of Colwellia sp. 20A7. Taxonomy (NCBI): domain Bacteria; kingdom Pseudomonadati; phylum Pseudomonadota; class Gammaproteobacteria; order Alteromonadales; family Colwelliaceae; genus Colwellia; species Colwellia sp. 20A7. The sequence continues at coordinate 1,515,196 of NZ_CP047130.1, forward strand.
GGTTAAAGCTCAAAATGACAGCCAAGACAAGAATATAATTCTGCACGCTAACGATAATCGTGTGACTGGCTTTGCTGGTTGTAATCATTTTTTTGGAAGCTTTGAAGCTGAAGATTTAATTGATGGACTAGGTAAACTAAAATTTCACCATATTGGTTCAACAAAAATGGCTTGTTTAAATGTTGAAATAAATGAAAAAACCTACTTTAATGCTTTAAGTGATACCGTTTTTTATCAACTTGATGAGAGTTCATTAACATTGCTTAATGAAGCATTAACCGTATTAGCTATATTTAAAAATAAAAAATAAAAAATAAAAAATAAAAAATAAAAAATAAAAAATAAAAAATAAATTTAATGTTTGATGTATTTCGAACTTAAATATAAAAAGAGGGAATTTTATGAAAAAAGTGTCAAAAATAATTGCTGTTTTCATTGCTGCTTTCTGGAGTTTTAACTTATTCGCCACAAGTTTACAAGTTGGTGCACAAGCGCCAAACTTTAGATTACAAGATACTACAGGCGAATATTTTCAACTGAGTGATTACTTGGGTAAAAAGGCGGTGGTTTTAGCTTGGTATCCGATGGCTAATACGCGTGGCTGTACTATTGAATGTAAATCATTAGTAGAGCAAGGTCATCTAATTAGAGAGTATGATGTGCGCTATGTTATGGCGAGTGTTGACCCGTTAAATGATAATAGAGATTTTGCTAAGAAAATTGCTGCGGACTTCCCTATGTTAAGTGATCCAACGAAAGAAACCGCTAAAGCTTATGATGTGTTGAATGTTTTCAAAGTAGCGAGTCGAGTCACTTTTTATATATCTAAACAAGGGAAAATATTGAAAATAGATGAAGATGTCAAACCTGCTAGTGCTGCAGAAGATATCGCTAAATCTTTAAAAGCGCTAAATATTACGTTGGCATCTTCAAATTAAAAAGAATGTTTTACTGTTTTTTGAATACTAATAGACGATTATTAGCGGGCATAGTGTGATCGTCTATTAGGTTAAGACCAGCGGAACTAGCTAGCGCTAATATTGCTTCGATGTCTCTAATACCACTATTTTTATCTCTTTCTTTTAACCATAAATCAAAGTTAGCATTACTTTCGCTAGTGAACTTTCCTTGGTAATTAAATGGACCATAGATACAAACATTAGCGCCCGGTTTTAAATTATCAGCAATGCCTTCAAAAAACTTAACGACAAGTGCCCAGCTTATAATATGTAATGTATTTGCTGTGTAAATTGCATCTATTGCTGTATTGCCTATTGGCCAAGTCTCATTTAAATCAATAACAATAGGCTTTAATACATTCGTTAGTGCCGCCTCACTTAACCATGAGTGAATACCTGGATGATTAACAGGTAAATCACTGGTTTGCCAAGTTAGATGGGGGAGAAGCTGCCCAAAGTAAGTAGCATGTTGCCCAGTACCCGAGCCAATTTCTAAAACATGCGTATTTTTTGAGAATACATTCGTTAAAATAGCTAAAATAGGTTGTTTATTGTTTTCGCATGCTTGTGAAAAAGGTTTATTCATTGTATTTTTTAACTCATTAATTTTATTTTCTAAAAGGTAGCATCTGTTGACATTGCGCTTGGTAAGTTAGCATATGCGCTCGCTCTTGTTGACAAAAGTTTTTAATTATCTCTTTAAAAGCAGGGTGTTTTATCCAGTGATAAGAATAAGTTAACACCGGTTCGAAGCCTCTTTGTATTTTGTGTTCGCCTTGTGTGCCCGGATTGAACATTTGTAGGTTATGCTTGAGACAAAACTCGATACCTTGATAGTAACAAAGCTCAAAATGTAAATTATTAACTTGTTTAGTACAGCCCCAATACCTTCCATATAATTGATAATCATCATAAAAGAATAACGCACAAGCAATATCTTCTTGTTCATGGCTAGCAATAACTAATAAAACATTATCGGATTTTTTAGATATTATTTGCTTAAAAAATTCAATGTTTAAATGAGGTTGGTGGCCACGCTTTAAATAAGTAAGTTGATAGGTTAAATAAAAAAAGTCGAGATCTTTTGATGTGATTTCATTTTTTTTTAGTAAACGTATATCAATACTTTGCTCAATAATCGAAAGCCTCTCTTTACGCGTGTTTTTTCTTTTACGAGAAGTGAATGTATTGATAAAATCATCAAAATTTTTGTAATCTCGGTTAAACCAATTAAACTGAACAGTATTACGTTGATAAACATCGGCTGGTAATTCTGTTGTTACTTCTTCACAATACAAAATGTGCCAGCTATTAATGTCTTCTTCAAGGCAATGCTCTACTAATGGCGTAAAGAAGTCGCTTACTTGATTTGTTGAAGAGAGTAATTTATCACTAGTGACAGGGGTAAAGGGAATTGTCGCAACTAGTTTAGGATAGTAATCTAGGTTATAACGTTTAAAGGCTTCAGCCCAATCCCAATCAAAAACGTACTCACCCCAAGAGTGACTTTTTAAATACATTGGCATAATTGCCATTACATCATCGTTAGTTGTTGAAACTAAATGATGAGGCTGCCAACCTTGTTTATTATCAACACATTGGCTTTCTTCAAGTGCATTAAAAAAGTCATAATCAAGAAAAGGGCAAGATGAACTATTTAATTTTTGCCAATGATCAGGGCTGATTTGATTTATATTATTAATAAAGTTAATTTTCATTTTACCATTCTACCGCTTACTGCTTTTTAGTAGGTAGTAATTTATAGCATTATTGTACTTGAAGGTTATTTTTATGTGAGAGTGCTTGCTTGATACTTATTTCTTACAAATGATATTTATTTCTTAAAACGATAGTTATCTCTTAAAAATGACACTTATCTCTTAAAAACAATAGTTATCTCTTAAAAATAAGATTGTAATCGTTCTAATTGAAAATTATAGCTGTGGAGTTTTTATATCAGTGCAAAATTTTGTAGTTAGGCTGATTACTTAACAGTGTAATCTGTCTAACTACAGAGATAAATAAGCGTTTATTTTGAGCCTGTAACAGATTTTGTGTAAGTACTTTTCATCAGTTACCCTAGTGGTATCAAAGAAAGGTAAAACACATGAACCAGAAAGAACTTGAAGCTTTTGCAAAAGAAGCCGCAAAAAGTATTAAAACAGGCGAAGATTTAGATAAATTCAGAGCTATGCTAACCAAGGTTACTGTTGAAGCGGCATTAAATGCTGAATTAGACGACCACCTTGGTTACGCTAAACATGAAAAAACGAGTACGCCCAACAACCGTAACGGTTTTAGCGCTAAAAAAGTTAAAACCGAAGACGGAGAGTTTGAGCTAAATACACCACGTGACCGTGATGGTAGTTTTGAGCCAATCCTCGTAAAGAAAAATCAAACACGATTCACCTCTATGGACGACAAGATTTTATACCTTTACGGCAAAGGTATGACGACGCGCGATATCGTCGACTCGTTTGATGAATTTTATGGCGCAGAAGTCTCTCCCACCTTAATTTCTCGTGTGACCAATGCGGTAATTGAAAAAGTCGATGAATGGCAAACAAGGCCGTTAGAGCCTGTTTATCCTATCGTTTATATGGACTGTATCCGTCTAAAAATCAGAGAAGATAATAAGGTTATCAACAAAGCGGTTTATTTAGCGCTAGGCGTTGATGTCACAGGGCAAAAGGACTTACTGGGTATGTGGTTCTCTGAAAATGAAGGGGCTAAATTCTGGCTTAATGTGTTGACCGAGCTCAAAAACCGAGGCGTTCAAGATATCCTTATTGCCTGTGTTGATGGTTTAAAAGGCTTTCCTGATGCCATTAATACCGCCTTTGAAAATACTCAAATACAGTTATGTATTGTACATATGGTAAGGAATTCGCTGAAATTTGTGCCTTATACTGATTATAAAGCGGTAACCAAAGACCTAAAAACGATTTACCAAGCCATAAACGAAGAGCAAGCACTGAAGGCATTAGATGCATTCTCAGCACGCTGGGACGATAAATACCCAAGCATATCAGCTTCCTGGCGACGTCATTGGGATAATCTCAATACCTTATTCATTTACCCGAATGATATCCGCAAGGCTATATACACAACGAATGCGATAGAATCGTTAAACAGCGTTATACGCAAAGCGGTTAAAAACAGAAAGGTATTTCCCAACGATGACTCAGCTAAGAAAGTTATTTACTTAGCCATTACTCAAGCATCGAAAAAATGGACTATGCCAATAAGGAATTGGAAATCGGCCTTGAATCGTTTTATGATTGAATTCGAAGACCGTATTTCAGACTATATTTAAAAATGGTACTTACACAGATATTGTTACAGGGTCTTTATTTTTTCTTATTATTGGTTGATAACAAGTATATTTGCTGTTTATTTAGTGTTCTTTTTTTACTTTGCCACAGTGCACCCAAAGCTATTATGATGAAAGTTATTACTAAGGTAAAGTAAATAAAGTCATCAGGCTCTATTGTTTGTGCTGTTTGCTTATCTAGCTTTTGACCTTCCACTTGTTGCTCAGCGTTTTCCGACTGCTTTTGCTGTTCAGCAAGTTGTTGGTTATTACTCTCTTGCTGTGCTTTCGCATTGGCCGCCATTGCTTCCATTGTTTTAGCTGCTAATGGCGCTAAGCCAAAACCTTGCGCAAGTTCGTTGACATGTTCTTTCACAGCATCGTTAAGAATGACTAAATCATTTTTATTAACTACTTCAATATATTGTTCAATAAGTTGTTTTAAACGTGCAGGATCTGCTTGCCAGTAATCTTTACGCTCTGCTTCAAGCATTCTTTCCATCATACGCGCAAAGGCTGCAGGATTGATGTCTTTAAACCATTCATCTAATGCTAAATTGAGTTTATCATCAATATAAATATCCATGTATTCATCCCACTGATCATTTCTTATCAAATTAGGATCTACGACTTGCCAACCAAAGAAATTATCCATTTTAGCTGCTAATGATACAGCACCTGAATAACCTTCTTTTTGTAACTCTTTTATCCAACGCGGATGGAACATTCTAGTACGTAGCTCTTTTGCAAGAAATAACGCAGCATCTTCGGCTTTAGCATTTTTAGCATCACGAAGGTTTGCTACTACCATATCAGGGCTTTTACCATCAATATTACGCACAGCTAAACTGAGTGAGCCAAAGTATTCAAAAGGATCATCAGTACTTAACATACCAAATAAATTTGATGAACGAGCGAAAAGCGCGATATCCGTACCCGAAAGTTGTTTAGCATAAAGTTGCACTTCGTTATCTTGTTTATCTACTGCTTTTTGTCCCCAGCGGGTATTGTCTGCGCCAAAAAAGTATCCCATTTTCCCTAAATAGTTATCAGATATTTTCTTATCTGTTTCCCACGTATCACTAGACCATATGGCATCATCCACACCTGTACCATAATCGCCTGACTGGTTTGAGAATATTCGAATTGTTGATAAATACTCGGCTTCTTTTTCATCGACGCCTTCGGCAATTAAATCAGCTTTAACTTTTTGGCTATTGGTCCAAATACTATTATTGTCTTCTTTTAGTTCAGCTACTTGATTAACTGCTTTTGCCAGCATTTGCATAACATTTGGGAATGCATCACGATAAAGACCTGTAGCCGATAGAACAACATCAATACGTGGGCGTTTTAATTCACTGTAAGGAATTACTTCTGTGCCTATTACTCGTCCACTTTCGCTCCATTTTGGTTTAACACCCATGGCATATAATACTTGTGATTCAAGCACACCATAATGTCGCATTGTTTCAATAGACCAAAGTGAAAAAGCCATTTTGTCTGGATAAACGTTATGCTTTTGATAGTAGTTGGCAATCATTTGCTCGACTAGCTCTTTACCTTGCTCGAAAGCTGCTTTGGTAGGAACACGAGAGGGATTAAAACCAAATAAGTTGTAGCCTGTTGATAGTGATTCCGGATGACGAATAGGATCACCACCTGATTTTACCGGAATATATTTAGCGCTAAGGAAGTCGACCATGGCATCAAGTTCATGAATATTGATAATGCTTTTATAGAGTTTTTTACCGCGCTCTAAATCAGCTTGTAAAGACTCAGGTATATCGGTGAATGCTAATGGGCGTAAGGCAGATTGATCAGCAGCATCAATAATATAGTTTTTTACGGTTAAATACCCTGATAAACGTGTGATGTCGTTTTCTTGCGGTAAACTCTCAGAATCAGAGGTCACACTTTCGGGTGATATTTTATTATCATCGGCATGATTTTTTTCATGGTAAGTATGACTATGAACTATATTCTCATCCTGAGCATCTTGCTGGTAATCACTTTCTTGATGTTCACCGGTTAAATTGTTCGCGTAGTATTTATGTTCAAACTCACTAGCACGACGAGTAAACTCAGTGCCTAACATTTGTATCAAGGTTGATATTGTTAGTGGCTCTTCAGGAATATAACCAAAGGTATGTAAACCTAATGGTTGATTAGCTGTTGCTAATGCTTCTAAGTGAATATGTAGCGCATCAATAAATTCATTAAACTTTTGTGCTATTTCTGTTTCTTGCCAACCTAAATCTTTACAGATGTTAGTGTCAAAACATAACTCAGTAAGCTGTTTAGCTGTTTTTTGTTTTACACCACCTTGATCTAACTGTTTATATTGGTGCATTAATTCATGTAAATTACGTATTTCACCTTCTAAACCTGCTGCAGCAAAGGGCGGTGTCATATGTGAAATGACAGTTGCACGTCCACGACGCTTGGTTTGCATGGCCTCACCAACATCATCAACGATAAAAGGGTAAACAACAGGCGTATCCCAAACTGCTAAATTACCTTGATCATAAATAGACAAACCGCGCTCTTTACCACCTAAATATTCTTGTGAACCGTGAGTACCTAAATGAATAATCGCGTCTGATTGCCAATACTCTCGAGCGTAATAATAAGCAGCCAGATAGAAGTGATTTATCGGAACTACGCCTTGATGGTAAATCATGTTTTCATCATTTTTAATATCAGAGCGTGGCGGTTGTCGCATAATTAACATGTTACCATTACGAATACGAGGCAGTACAAAGAAGTCTTTACCGTTTTTATTTACGGCCATAAAGTTGTCTTTGGGCTCGCCCCAATGTTCATTGATCTCTTTAGTTAATTCAGTTGGTAAGGTATTGAACCAAGCTAAGTATTTATCAATAGGCATTAACTCTGCCAAGTCATTATCTAATAATTCAGTTAACTGATAATCACGATAGAAGGGGTCTAATATTTTTTTCACGTTATTTTCAAAATAGTCGGCATCACGCTCTGCTGTTTTATAACCATCATGAGCTAAACGCTGGCTAATAGCTTCGATACTGTCTGGAATATTCATAAATGAAGCGCCAACATCTTTATCGCCCCACACAAACATAGTGAGTTTTTTGTCTTGGTTTGCTTTATATTTTAGATTAACGACATTGATCGCTTTATTGATTAAATGCTCTAATTGATAGTCAATGATTTCGGTGCTTTGATCACTCATGTTTCTGGCAGCAACGATCATTGGATCAACAACCCCGGCATTTTCAGGTAAAACCAAGGTAAACGACATCATATTAGCGCTGACGCCTTGCATATCATTTTCCCATGCTTCTTTATCACCTGAGTAGTAGGTCATCGCATGCATAACAGGTACGTTAAATTGTTCAAATTCTACTTTACGTTTGTTAGCCCAATGAATATTCCGAAAGTTAATAATTAAATCAACATCGGTTTCCATTGTTAGGTTTTGCCCCTTGTTTTCATTATCTTCACTGGGGACTTGTAATAAGTGACTATAATCCGACGTAACAGGACTCAGCTTAAAAAAGAAGGGGACAACGTAAGCGCCTTTCGCTTCTAATTGTGCAATGGTGGCATCAATTAATTGTGTTTGCTCTGATTCGATTAATGCACGTTGTAATAATATTGCTATTTTAGCTTGTTGAGGTTTTACTGGGCGGCGTTTTTTATATTCTACTAAATCGTTAATAATTAAATCTGGTAGAGCAGGGTGGTAAATACCTTGTTGTGGGAAAATTATAGGGGCGGGTACTGAATCTGCTGCTAATACTTCTGCGCTAGTGCTGTTATTTTTTATGATGTTCACTGTAATATAAGACAACATATTATCTAAATTACGTCGTCCTGCATTCTTCCAATAGTTTTGTAAATCGGTTTGTGCTTTACTCGTTAAGCCTTTATTTAAACTGGGGTTTTCTAAGTAACTAAAAGCGACAATAGCAGTATTTGCTTTTGTTACTTCGCTTGCATAATTATCAAACGTTGCGCTCGCTTCTCTAGCGGATACTGCATCAAGAATTACTAAGTCGTATTGATTGAACAGCGTACTTAAGGCATTTGTTTTGTTTATGCTGTTTGATAATGATGCTGCTGATTTTTGTTCAATATGCCAATTTGAATCAATTCTTTCTTTAACTACTTTTTTTAATAATGATATTTTTGCGGTATTCGCATGGGCAGTACTTAAAAATAATATACGCTGTGTTTGTTTATTTAGCGTAGGTTGTATATCGCTATCGGTTACTTCTGCATAAGCATTATTAATAATATTAACAAGGCTAAACAATATGATGGAAAGTTTTAATAGAGGATTTTTCATTAAATAATATCGCTATTCTTTTACGTAAATGATGTTGCCGTCTGCCATTTCATAAGCAGTACCTGTTTTTTTACCGGTGCCAGACCCTGTTTTACCGTCACTTTTAAAGCTTTCGATAACATTGCCTTTTTTAACAATAATTTCCATATTCTCTTTACCTGCATTTTTAATAACGGTGACATCTTCAGCAAGAAAAGGGTTTAGTGGGTTTTGTGCTATAGCAATTAATAAAGCAGCAACAAGCACTAAAAAAACATCAACTAAGTTAACCACTGATAAGGCTGGATTAATGCCTTCATCTTCATCAAGCAGCCTCATGTTGTTTCTCCTCTGCTTCTGGTGATAAAGTTGATATCTCTTCTTTGTTTGCTTGAATTCTATCGTCTATTAAGGGCATAAGTGCGACCAGCTCTTCTACCATCCAGCGTTTTTTCACTGAGGCGATCCAGAAGGTGATTGAAGCGATAATTAAGCCAAAAATAACGGCAGAGAATGCAACAATTAAATTTTCGCTAATACCTTGTATATTGCCATCTGCTAAGCTTTTTAATGCAGGTCCCATTGGGATCATAGTGGCGATTAATCCTAGCATTGGTGCAAGGCGACTAACATTACGCACACCTTCAAGCTCTTTTAATGCCGCTACATCAAGTTGATCTTTACTTATGTCGGGTATTTCATTCGCTAACGTTGCCATTGGGTAACCATTTAATGTCAGCGTTTGTTTATGTCCTAACTTGCCATTTAAAAGTGTTATGAAAGATTTATAATGACGACGGCGCTGGATGGTTTGGCTGAAAAATTGACCTGAGGCAAATAATGAATAAATAAAAAGCAATGCTATAAGACATAGTACGGGTGCCATAAAAAAGTCTGACAGTTGGTACATGGTTTGTTCGATCAGGACGATCATAAGTTTTCCTAGAAATTATTTTGGGTTATGTGGAATATTTTCGCTAAAACTAAAATTAGCATTCAAACCCAAGTGACAAAAAATAAAGGCCACTTAAGTTTGAATTATGCGTTGTAGCTTTGAGGCTGAATTTTGCTACACGTTACTAAGCTTTCGTTTTACTCAGCAGCTTCGCCTGCAATTTCAGTTACTTCATCTGCTCTAAAGCTGATATTGCCAGAAGTGCCTTCTTCATCGTAATAGCTTGTTAGTTGTAACTTATGGGTTTTGGTAGGGGTTTTGATTAAGTAAATATCAAATTGTGACCATAGTAAGTGTCCGCCATTTAATGCATATTGATACCAAGGCGTATTATCAAAAGCTTTAACACTATAACTATTCTCTTTAAAGCCGTAATAACCAACTGAATCAGGGTCAACAGCATCATAGCCATTGTCGAAATCTTGTATTGCTTGGGCATCATCAGCGATATTAATGCTAAAGTCAGCACCGGTTTTATCTTCTACACAAGGAAAATTAATATCCCAACCATCGGCGCTAGTTACTTCTTGGTTGGTATCAAAATCAACATAAACATGGGTAACATCACCTGAACAAGTTAACGCTGTGTCAATAACAAGCTCTTGCTCTGCGCCAAATTCAGCATCACCGCTACCTTGATATGCTGTTGTTAAGGTTACTTGGCTAATTGCTACGCCAGCTGTGGTAATATTTGTGGTGCTAAATTTCGTAAAAGCATCATCTGAGTTAACAATAAAATAATTAGTTTCAGCGGCGGTAACAACATGCGTTGCTGAATCGTAATTGTAGAAACCGTCGATAATATTTGAGGTTACATCTCCAACAAATAATGTTTCATCTGCTGGTATGTCGTTTGTAGTAACGGCTAAGTAATCGTCTAATTCTGTCTCTGCTGTTGCTGCAATAAAGCTTTCTGCAATTGGATTACTGTCAGTGTCGAAAAACTCACTATTGTTACCTGTTGAGTAAGACTTAACAGTATTGTCACTGTTTTGGTTTAAATAAACACCACTGCGTTTAAAGGCTATATCCCATGTGGTGTCTGTTTCAGCTTGCTCTGCGGTTAGATCAACCACGACTTTATTGTCTAAGTCATAGTAAACAAAAGCTGGTTCACTAACACTACCTGTGCTGTGTGGCCCACTAATGTCACCTTGAGTTGGCGCTGTTGGTGTTGGCACAGGATCAGGCGTTACCTCTGGCGTAGAGTCATTACTTGAGCTACCACCACACGCGGTTAATAACACGCATAGTGCGATACTTGATAATTTAAAGGTAGTGTTGAGGTTTGATATTAGTTTCATGTTTTTTCCTATATTATTTTAAAATTGGTAGCTAATGCCGGCACTAACGGTGCGGCTACTAACAGGTCTTGCATCAAATAAGTTTTGGCTATTTGCTGAGCCACTTTTGTGTTCATCCAAAATATTATCAACGCTTATACGCCATGATAATTTATCGGTTAATACTTGGTTTAATACGGCATTAATTGTGAGGTATTCATTGTTTTCAATACCCTGAAAGCTGTCTGATACCTTTTCACCGGCTTGATAAACGGCATAGGTTATTAACTCGATACCGTATGATTCAATGTCGTAATTCATATTAAATTTTATTTGATGGCGTGGACGAGAAAGCAAGCGTTCATTGTTCTCATCTTCACTACTTAAGTAACTGTAATTAAGCTGTGTTTTAAAATGTTGAAAGGTTAATTCGGTACTGATATCAACGCCGTGTATTTTTGCTTTACTAATGTTTTGGTATTGATAAATAGATAAACCACTTTCGGCTGACTTTTCTACGTCAATAATTGAATCTATTAAGTCGTCAGTGTTTGAGTAATGCACACTAATGTCGCTGCGTAAGTCAACAGCGTTATTAGCTAGGCTACTGGTAAAGGTTAAGCTTGAACTGATTGATTCAGCAGTTTCTGGAGCAAGCTCTTTATTACCTAAAACCATATAACCTAAAGCGCTATGGTCAAATACGTAAAAACGTTCTTTTAAATTAGGCACGCGATAACTTTGCCCTATGCCGGCGCGCCACTGTAATTTGTCTTCACCAAAAGTGAAGTTTTTCATGGTGCTAAGACGAAGTGCATTATGCCAACCAAAGTCTGAATCATATTGGCCACGCATAC